>NZ_JBFDAH010000033.1:0-36138 GCF_040719265.1 Aliikangiella maris
AAAAAGTTGAGAGTTATTCTAACATTTTTGGTCGAAAAAGGGGTTCTTGATTAGAGATTATTTGTTAAATATCAGAAGGTTAGGCTTTTTTTCAGGGGCGACTACTTATCAACGATACGGTTTTATTTCGTTAGAACCACTAATTACCAGCAAGATTATTCCTCAACATGATGAAAAGTATACGCAGCAAGAAGATATTTTTTTGACTCAACTGGGTGATATTAATGTCTCGATTGTAGAGTGCTCACTGGCAAAATTGCGTTATGTGAATAATAAACAGCAGGTGAGCAAAGTGTTTAGTGGATTGATAGTTGAGTTGGTTTCTCCAACGCGTATTAATCAGCAAGTTATCTTACACGCGAGGTGGAGCAAGTTGATGAATTGGTTGCAGCAAACACCTATGCCGCTAAATCAAAAAGTTGATATTAGCGTTCCTGGTTGCGAAGAAAAGTATGCGATTTATGCGACTAATCAAACTCTAGCCAAACAAGTTTTCTCGCAAGAAGTCTTGCAGCAACTTGCTGAATTTGATAATCAGCTAGATGTCGCGCAACCTGAAATTAGCCTATTTCATAATCGATTACTTATTTTATTGCATCGTCCTGAAAATTTTCTAGGCGCACCATCATTAAGTCAAAATACCAACAAAAATCAGGTGTTAAACAGTTTTTTACAACAAGTAGAAATGATGAATCAATTAATTAAAATTGGTGAACAAATATTAAAAAATGTTCAATCTGAAAAATCTATAATGCATGATTGTGGCAACCTTAATTCTAAATAAGGTTGCCCATTGGTTGGAGTGGTGTTTTTGGGTATTGTTAACGAGTGACTAAGCCAATAAAATTACCGAGAAATCGCCTTTATTTCAAGAAAATCATCAAATCCTAATTGACCTATTTCACGGCCATTACCCGATTGTTTATAGCCGCCAAATGGACGATAAGCATCCCCATAAGCACCATTAATATTAATGTTTCCTGCACGAATTCGGCTGGCAATGTATTGAATTCTTTGCTCATTAGTTCCTTGAATATAACCAGCTAAACCATAAGGCGAGTCGTTAGCAATCTCAATTGCCTGATCATCGGTTTGGTAAGCAATAATCGATAAAACCGGGCCAAATATTTCCTGTTGCGCAATTTGCATTTGGTTACTTACATTGGCGAATACCGTTGGTTTCACATAGTATCCGCTGGTTAAATGTTCTGGTCGACCCAAGCCGCCACATACCAGTTGCGCACCTTCTTGTATGCCTTGTTGAATTAAGTTTTGAACTTTTGTGAATTGTTGCTCACTGACAACAGGTCCCATTTGAGTTGTTTCATCTTGCGGGTTACCGACCTTAATTGAAGCGGCAACTGAGGCCGCTATTTCTGCAGCTTGCTGCATTTTATCTTCAGGGACTAACAGGCGAGTTGGTGCATCACAAGACTGACCGCTATTTGAAAATACTGCGCGGGTTCCTCGTGTTACGGCTGTTTCAAAATCGGCATCATCTAAAATAATATTTGCTGATTTTCCGCCGAGCTCTTGAGTGACTCGTTTTATGGTGGTTGCTGCATTTTTAGCAATTTGAATACCGGCTCGAGTTGATCCAGTAAATGAAACCATATCGACCTGAGGATGAGCGGTAAGTTGTGCTCCTGCGCCTAAACCATCGCCATTGATTAAATTAAATACCCCTGCCGGGACACCTGCTGCGTGTAAAACCTCAGTAAATACATAAGCGGAAACCGGGGCAATTTCTGAGGGTTTTAAAATCATCGTGTTTCCACAGGCAAGCGCAGGTGCAACTTTGCAGGTAATTTGGTTGAGCGGCCAGTTCCACGGGGTAATTAAAGCACAAACACCTATTGGCTCTTTAATGATTTGACTTTTGCCACATGTTTCAACAAAAGGATAGGTCTTTAATATATTAAAAGCCGCTTTCAGATGACTCAGCCCCGCAATTGTTTGAGCGGTATTAGCCAGTTTAATCGGTGCCCCCATTTCCTCGCTAATGGCAAAAGCGATGTCATCAAATCGTTTTTTGTATTCACTGATAATCGATGCAAACAGATCGAGTCTTTCGCTTAATGAGCTAAAAGCAAATTGGCTGAATGCACTCTTTGCTGCATCGACTGCTTGGTTAACATCATCATTATTTGCCAGTTTGATTGTCGCACAAGCTTTTTCAGTTGCAGGATTTATAACTTCGCTGACAGTCTGACTCGTAGGTGTAACCCATTGCCCGTTGATGTAAAATTGCTCTAAATCTCGCATAATTATATTCCACTTAGTGAAGTGAGTTTATTGTGTGATATGGATTTAGCATCAATCATAACAGATTTAGTGAAGCTTTAAACGAGTCATGACATTACACAATATCAATCGCTTTTAAATTTTGATCTATACTTTGGGAATCATATTGTTTTTTTCATTTCTGGTTTAAAACAATGAAGAGTTTAATTAAAAAATTAACAATCTTTATTGTCATCACTTTAGGGTTTATCAACTGGAGTGATTTTGCCTTTGCTGTATCTATTCAGAGAGTCTATTTTGACCCTGTTAAACTATCCAAAGTATCTAATACGTCTGGGCTCAATCTCAATTCTGATATGCGTCAAAATGAAATGTTAGACGCACAATCAGAAATAAGCCAGCCACTGTCACAAAAAACAATTCGGATTTTATTAAACGACTGGACCAGTCAAATTGTCATGGCTAAAGTACTGGGATTTTTATTTGAAGATTTAGGATATTCGATTGAATATTTTGAGTCAAAAGTGAGTGGGCAGTGGTATCAGTTAAAATTTAAATATGCCGATATTCAAGTTGAAGTTTGGGAAGGGACTATGGCGGAAAAATACCGTCAATTAATAAAGAGTGGCGATATTATTGATGCTGGAGAACACGATGCAAAAACTCGTGAAGATTGGTGGTATCCCGATTATGTTGAAAAATCATGTCCGGGTTTACCTCATTGGCATGCGTTAAAAAAATGCTATCAGATATTTGTAACTGAACAAACTAAACCGTTGGGGCAATATATTGGTGGTCCTTGGGAAAAGCCCGATGCAGCGAGAATTCGCGCGCTTGAATTGCCATTTAAAGTGATTCAGGCAAACGATAGTATTGAACTGCGAGAGCGGTTAGAAGCGGCGGTATTAAACAAAATGCCCATTTTAATATTTAACTGGACGCCCAACTATGTCGAAGCCAGATATTCGGGAAAGTTTGTTGAATTCCCTGAGTATACGTTGCAGTGCGAACAAGATGCCGCATGGGGATATAATCCAGTTTTTCCTTGGGATTGTGGTAATCCTAAAGGTGGATGGCTACGTAAAGTGGTACGTCGAGGTTTCGATGCACAGTATCCATGCGCATTTGATGTGTTAACACGAGTTAATTTTAATAATGCGATGCTGGCAAATTTATCAAAAATGGTAGACGTCGACGGATTAACGTCATCTATGGCGGCTAAAAAGTGGTTAAATGAAAATAACCATGTGTGGACTCATTGGGTTGCAAACCATGCTCGTTGTATTAATGAGGATCATAAGTTATAAGTTATAAGTCATAAGTCATAAGTCATAAGTCATGGATTTGAACATTAAAGATTAGAATGTTCATTCAACCAATTTAACAGAATTTCTTTGGCCATGGGCTTGGCAAAATAAAAGCCTTGAATACAGTCACAATTGAGCGAATGTAAGCGGTTTAATTGCTCAATAGTTTCTATACCTTCAGCAGTTACCGACATATCTAGCGTGTGGCCTAGTTGTATGATTAGCTCAATAAATTCTTTGCCACCTATCAGATCAATATTTTGAATAAAATGCTTATCGATTTTTATACGATCAATAGGTAAGTCTCGTAAAAAACTTAATGAAGAGAAACCTGTACCAAAGTCATCCAAGGCAAGTTTGATACCTAGTTTTTTCAATTCATTGAGAACCTTAAGATTTTGTTCAAAATCTTTCATGGCCACCGATTCGGTAATTTCTAACTCAATATATTCTGGCGGAATATTAAACTCTTGTATTGCGTTGGTAAGTTCAGTAATTAAATCTGGTTGTTGTAACTGTAACACTGATAAATTAATCGCCATTTTTATATTTGGCCATCCGCTATTATGTAGCCAATTCAGTTTTTCAAGTGCTTGTAATATTGCCCAGCGTCCGAGACGATTGATAAAACCTGATTGCTCTGCTAGCGGAATAAATTCAGTCGGACTGACAAACTCTCCTTCTTTATGCTCCCAGCGCATCAATGCTTCCAAACCTGATAATCGCTTCTTCTGAATATTATAAATGGGTTGATAGGCGAGGAAAATCTTCTGTTTGACAAAGTCATAGCGTAGTTCTTCTAGTCGTTGTAGTCGTTTTTTCGCATAAGATAGCATTTCCTTTTTGTAAATTAGAGTACCTCCACGGTGATTTAATTTTGCCAACTTATGTACGACATTGATTGCTTTTAGTGCTTCTTCATCTGTTCCATGGATCTCTTCAAGTTTGAGAACGCCAATGGTAATTGAAATGGTTTGTGCATCATCACCAATGAAAAAAGGAAAACGAAAAAGTTTATTAAGCCTGTCTAAATCGATTTCTTTTTCAGGACCTAAAATCGCAAATGTATCTCCTCCTAGTCGATAAATTTGGCAAGTCCGTGGCAAAAAGCTACGAATTCTATCTGCAATAGATAGTAATAAATGGTCGCCATACTCTTCACCAAGCGCAAGGTTGACCTCGGAAAAGTGATCGACGCCGAGCTTAATCAGTACATGAGCATGATACTTTTGCTTTTTAAATAAAAGATGTAAATCTTCAGAAAGTGCATTACGATTAGGGATTTTTAATTTTTGATCACGGAACGCATAATTTTTCAGGTCCTTCATCAAAATTAAATTGTCGGCACAAATTTTTATGTTTGTTGCAAATAAATCAAGAATTGTCTTATCAGCAAAGTCTAATGCAGTTTGTCCTAAAATACAGGCAACCATATCGCCTCTTGAAGGGCTACCTAAATAAATTGCCATGCCACTTTTATGAAAAATATTGGCTTTTTGTTTGATACATTGCTGAATCAGGCTATTCATTTGTGGGTGTTTGATTTGAGAAACTGATTTACCTAGTTCACTCGTAAATTCACCTATTGCCGCTAAAACACTTAATTCGTGATTAAACTCAAAAGTGGCATCAATTTGTGCACAGACCAAACCGTTTTGCACTTCATGATAAAGGTTGGATAGATGTAAAATGAAGAGGTTAGCAAAATTATGTAAATTTCTATCTGACAATTGTGTCGCCATCAAATTAAACAGCGAGTTCAATGCTTGTCGATTGGTTGTTTCTCGATTAATTTGACGGTATGAACGTATAGCCGTTGTGAGTGAATTGAATAACGCTGATTGGGTTAACTCCGTTTTGAGCTTATAATCATTAATCTCATATTGCTTAATAATCTCTTGCTCTGGTGCTTGATTAGGTTGTCCCGTACGTATAATAATTTGCGGATCATTATATTGTAAATTGTTACGTATATTATCGATTAAGTCTAAGCCGGCATTTGAAGACTCCATGACAACATCGACTAATATAACCGCAATATCTAACTCCTCTTTAAGAATTTTTAAGGCATCTTCACTATTGTATGCATGCAGCAGTTGAATTGGACGGCCAAATATTTCGCTATCTTTTAATGCAAAAATTGTTGATGTATGAACATCTTCTTCATCGTCAACGACAAGTACTTTCCAAGGCGGATCATCAGATTCACCAGGTGGAATACTGCCTGAATCACTATCACGCGTAATAAATGTCATTGGCGTATTAGTTTTACTAGCACTCATTTGTTAATTCCATGGGCGTATAAATGATTGAATGTAAGTTTTTTTCCTCAGGTGAGCATAGTGGAATACGTATTTTAAATGTTGAGCCTTGGCCGGGTTCCGACTGTAATTCAATATTGCCACCTAATATACCTGTGATGATATTGTGCACTATTTGGAGTCCAAGTCCTGTTCCAGACTTGCCAAAAGTTGTGGTGTAAAAGGGCTCAAAAACTCTATTAATTTCAGATTTAGCAATACCACATCCGTTATCTGTGACCTTAATGATTACCCAGTCATCTTCTAATCTAGCAGTTAGGGTAATTTTTGGTTGAGTCTTTATGTCGCGAATATTAAAGGCATGTACTCTGGCATTTTCAATTAAATTGGTGAGCACTTGACTTAAAGGGCCAGGGTAACTGTTCAGCTGAATATTTTCGGCAATATTCTCACTAATCTTTATTTTAGTTCTTTTAAAGCTGGGTAAAAGCGTCATTATGGTTTCATTGATGACTTCTCTTAAATCAAACTCGCGTCTTTTTTCTGAGGTTCGATCGACCGCGACTTGCTTGAAGCTTTTGACCAGTTCTGCTGCCCGCTTAATACTAATATAGACTAATTTAATGCCGTCGTGAAAATCTGCCAAATATTGATCCAGTTCTTCTTTGGTAATGCCTTGAGGTAATATTTCGATAAGTTGTTCTGTTTGCTTTTGTAGTGTGGTCGCGACAATTAATCCATTACCGAGGGGCGTATTAAGCTCGTGTGATACACCGGCCACTAGTCCACCGAGTGCAGCCAGCTTTTCATATTGGATAAGGCTTTGTTGGGTCTCCTTTAAGCAATCTACAACTTTTAATAGTTCATTGTTAGTTCGATTATAAACGTTAGTTCGCTCGCTGACTTTCTCTGTCAATGAGTTGACAACTTCATCAAGTGCCTCACGCATTAATTCAAGTTGTGTTGCCAAACTACCAAACTCATCGTTTTGCCATTGCGGAATGGGGGTTGTCAAATCGCCATGTGCCATTTTTTTTGCAGCATTCTCAAGTAAAGTCAGCGGCTTGGTCACGCGTTTATTAATGAAATAATGTAAGATCAAAAAAGAAAATATCAGTTGAATTAAAATGATACTGGCAAGTAGTTTTGATTCTACTAATGATTCATCTCGAGCTTTTTGTAGACTGTAAATCAATTCAACCTTACCGATGACTGTTTCATTAAAGGTAATCGGTTTTAAAAATACTAGGTCGGTACTGTCTGCTTGATAAGACTCATTGGTATATTGTAAAAACTGATTTTGAATATCCCATACTGTTATTTTTCCAACAGAAGGGTCGAGACTAATTGCACCAATTAAAGGTTCTGCTAACTCCATATTTAGCTCCCACAATGGAAGTTTCATGCCCGCTTGTAATAATTCAATATAATTATTGGCACGTTTTGCCTGCTCGTTATTGACTCTCGACTGGTATTGATGATGTATAAGAAATGCGCCGCTTAATATCGCGGGAAGTGCAATCGAGACCACCATAACAATAATTAAAAATAATTGAACACTGTGCGTTCGATTGGCCTGGGATGTAAAAATTGCACCAAACATACAAACCAGCTCCTTCTAGTTGAAAGTTGCCAGAAAATAAATTTTCTAATAATTAATTCTAGTGTATTTTACTGAAATATTTGACTTATTATTGTACACACAGTTTCGATCGGCGGTGTTTGTTAGGCTAACATCGAATTAAAAAAATTATTAACGGATTAATTTGTTATTTAACACTTATCTTTTTAACGCCATTGACACAACAAGTCGACTTTAATAGTTAATTTTCTGTTTGCTTTTATTATAATTAATCGTAACTTTTTTCTTTGTTGTGACTTTCCTTTTGCCTGAGTAACAATTTGATCTGACTAGTGAAATTCGCTGATAGCCGAAGTTCAGGTGTCGATATGAAACTAAATATTAGGGAATATTTGGCAGACTAAATTGTTTTTACCAATCTAAATGATATAAGTAATGTGATGTTTTAGAATTAAAGTATCGGTTGTAACTGAAAGTTGCTTCAAATGCTTAAAGGTTAAGTGTCGCTACTTGAGCCTGGGTAAAACGGATGTTGATTACAATGGGTGAGTAAACTAAGGCAATTAAATAATATGCTTGATTTTATCGCGATAGCTGCGGCTCATTTTTAAGCGAGATTCACCTTTAAGCATTAAGAAATACTCTCCGTTAATATGAGAGCAAACCTTTTCAATCTTATTTAAATTAACAATTGTTGAACGATGAATGCGCTGAAAATGTTGTGGATTTAATTTCGCTTCCAAATCTTTCATCGTACTGCGTAAAACATGAACCTGTTCATTGGCATGAATACACATATAATCACCGGCTGCTTCTATCCAGGCAATATCTTGCATCATTACTAAGGTCGTTTCCCCGCGATCTTTGATTGCTATTTTTTCTGGATAAGTTTCATTTGGCAGTGCATTATTTTGTAACATCTTATCGATTTGTGCAGTTGATTGACCCGTAATATTAGCGATTAAATCCATCAAACGTTTTTTATGGTTATCAGTTGCATCTTGTTTAATGTGTTGTCTAACTCGCTCAATTGCAAGTGTTAAACGCTCTTCTTCAACGGGTTTAAGCACATAATCTACAGCATGAACCTCAAAAGCATCGACTGCATATTGGTCAAATGCAGTTACAAATACTATCAGTGGAATACTGTCTCCTTGCAGAGATTTGACTACTTCAAAGCCATCGATACCGGGCATTTGAATATCGAGAAACACTAGCTGAGGTGAAAATGCCTGGATGGCTTGAAGTGCTTCGCGACCATTTTGGCATTCTGCTACAATTTCGACATCTTCAAATTGTTTAAGTCTGATATTGAGGCCTCGCCTGGCAAGTGACTCATCGTCGACGATAATAGTACGAATTTTTTCCATAGTGACCTCTACACTTTTGCCGATGCTTCATCAAGCAGGATTAAACTTCAAAGGGTAGGCGAATATTAATCTGTAATCCTTGAGGAGTGATATTTGAAATTGTAAAGGAATGTTTACTATTATAGATTTCATTCAAACGCTCTCGCGTATTTTTTACACCAACGCCTCGACCTTTGGGAAGCTCGCCGTTGACTAGTTTTACGCCTGGTCCATTATCTGTTAGTTCAAGTAACAATTCATTAGCAAAAATTTTTGCTCGTAATGAAATTGTGCCGCCCTGTTCTGATTTTGCAATGGCATATTTAATCGAATTTTCTACTAGTGGTTGTAAAATCAAACTAGGAATTAACGCTTTTTCCGCTTGAGCATCAATATCAAATAAAACTTCGAGTCGTTCCTCAAAGCGCACTTTTTCAATGCCTAAATAAAACCTCAAGGTAGTGACTTCTTGCTCAAGTGTTACTTTTTGCATTGGATCGTTATCTAAAGAATAGCGTAAGAAGTTTGAAAGTCGCGATACCATCTCGTTGGCTCGCTCGGTATGTTTTTCTAAAATTAAAGTTGAAATGGCATTTAATGTGTTGAATAAAAAATGCGGATTTAACTGATAACGAAGCATTTTTAATTGAGCTTCATGAGCCAGACTGCTGGCTTTTAGTGCTCGTTGACTCGCTTCTTGCATTCCTCGATAAAACTTGATACCAAAATATAAGCAACTCCAGCAGATAAAAATATAATAGATGTTGAGTAATCCCCAAAAATAGCCAGTCCATTTTTCTGGTCGATAACCATGCTTATAAAATTCCCAATAGAATAAATTATGCGGTATCACCCAAAGCAACGCGCATAAATAAGCCGCAAAAATAACGGTGGTAATACGAGTAAAAGGTGATGTGTTCCAAACTGCACGGTAGACAGGACGTAATAAAAAGCTGATTATTAATCCCAAAACGGAATCAACAAACAAAACCCAATAGTAATTTATCGGTTTGTCCCAATAAAAAGCACCGACATAACCACTAAGACAATAGCCAGCCCATCCTATCAGGTTTAATAAATAAAATTGATGTTTGTTTTTGGTGAGAAGCTGCTGTTGCATAATCCCGATGAGGTAAAAAACGCTGAATAAAGGATTACAGTATATAGATAAAAGTCCAAAAAGCGAAAACTAACTGACTTATTATGTTATCACTTTAACGTTTTTTAACTTTTGGGACACAAACAAATAACTTTTATCAGATAATTCGCGCGAAACTAGCACTAGGGTAGATAACAGAAAGTTTCAAAATAACAATTTAGACAAGAACTATTACATTCAGCAATACACAAACACATTGAACTATTTATACTGTACGACTATAGACAGCGGTCAGTAGTTAACTGACTTTGTCATATGTTTTAGTCTGTAGTTAATTGGAGAAATTTAGCATGAAAAAATATATCCCAGTATTATTCTTTGGTTTTAGTGGCTTTGTCGCTGCGGCAGATAACCTAGAAATTTATACTTCTGAGGAGTACTGTCAATTACAAGCCGAAAGCTCTGGCTGGTATGAAAAACAGTACGTTAAAGCTTATGCAAAAAAACTGGGTCAAGTACCAAGTAAAACACTTTGCAAAAAAATTAAGCAAGAATCACTGACTGTTGCCGATAATTCAGATAGTAATTGGGATTATCGTTTCAGAAAACCATACAAAGGTTCGGTTAGAACTTTATCTTTACCAACAATTGCTAAACTTCGTGAAGCAAAAGTTGATGGAAGCTCTCTATAATTAATACAATATATTTCTTCTCTTAAGACGAGATTGGCGAATAGTTTCTATTCGCCAATTTTTTTATGTAAGCAACTGGTCCGATAAATCATTTCATTCAACCGCTTCTAATAATTCAGACAAATCATCAATTATTAAATCAGGTGATAGCTCTTCTACTGGACGACCATGATTATATCCGTAACTGACTGCTATTACTTTGCAGCCTGCATTTCTTGCTGAAATAATGTCACTGCTGGAGTCTCCTACCATAAATCCATCTGAAACCTCAACGCTAAGTTGTTCTGCGGTATATTGTAACGGCAACGGTGATGGTTTTTTCTCTGCTAATGAGTCTCCACCAATCACTAATTTAAAATATTTTTCAATTTCTAAATTCTTTAGTAGTGGTAATGTAAACTCTATTGGCTTATTAGTAATTAAAGCTAGCGATACATGATGTTCATAAAGTTTATTAAGGACTTCTTTAACATTGGGGTAAAGATAAGAATCCTGACATAGGCTGTCTTGATACGCTTGATTAAAAATATGCAAAGCCTCGTCAAATAAGCCTTGATAACAACTTTCAATGGGATTTATTTGATTACTGAGTGCTCGTTTAATTAACATGGGTACACCATTTCCAATCCAATTTTTAACTATTTCCATGTCTTTTGGTGGTTGTTTTAATTGTGTCAGTGTTTTATTTAATGCATTAGCGATATCGGGAAGGCTATTGACTAATGTGCCATCAAGATCGAAACCAATCCACTTTGGTGACGAAATAAAATGACTTTTAATAAATGAGTTAAACATAATTTATTATCTTTCTTATAAGAAGATGGATTTTATCATAAAGCATTTTTAGTATTTTTATAAAGAGAAAATTATTTACTATTTTATTGAATATTATTTTCTGCACTTTTTTTAAACATCAAAAAATAAAATATCTTTTATAGCAATTTTTAAGGGAATCTATTATTACCTAATAATTTATCATATTAAAAATTAGAAAATATGAAATAAATAATAATCCAAAAAAATATTTGAAAGATTATTATGTGACGTTTGCATGACCGTCAAAAAAAATTCATACCAAATAATCACAAGTAAAGTGAGACTCAAGTAACAAAAGAAAATAAGTGATGGTGTTAAAGTGTTTTTTGTTCGGATGAAATCTGAGATAGTATCTCATTTCGCACTTTTGGTTTTGGATATATCGCATAATTGTAAATAAATAAAAATATTTTTAAATCTGTCGTATCCAAACTGATTTATTTTTAAATTCTATTGTTATAGGTGGAGAAAGTCTATGCAGGATTCACATTATGATGTTGCAATAATTGGTGCTTCAATGGCCGGTTCATGTTTGGCTCGTCAGTTAAAACTTAAACACCCTGAATATAAAATTGCACTTATTGAAAGAAAAACAAAGTTTGATAGTTGGGTTGGTGAATCAACATTAGAAACTTTTTGGGATTATGCATCCAATGATTTGCAGTTAGCTTACTATCTTGATTGTAATCATTTATATAAACATGGATTGCGTTTTTGTTTTGATTCTCCTGAAAAAGATTTGAAACTCTCCGAAATGAGTGAATTGTGTCGAAAGTGGTTTCACTTTATTCCTGCTCATCAATTAAACCGAGAAAAATTTGATAACGATCTTTGTCGGATGAATCAGGAAATTGGTGTTGATGTTAAGTTGGGCTGTGTTGTTCAAGATATTTTAATTGATAAAGATAATGGGCACCAAATTGCGACAACTGATGGAACAATTCAATGTCGATATTTAGTTGATGCCAGTGGATTTGCATCTCCCTTAGGGAAAAAGCTTGATTTAATTGTATCGATGGATGAGCGGCATCCGGTTATTAGTCATTGGGGAAGATTTAAAAATATAAATCTAATTGATTTACAAGGTGATGAAGAATGGCGAGGTCGAACAAATTTTACCAGCCGAGCTTTAGCAACTAACCACTTTATGTATAAAGGTTACTGGATTTGGCTAATTCCTATTGATGAAGAAACTTTCAGTATAGGTGTTACCGTTCGTTCTGACTTAAGTTCCGTTGAGCTAAAAAATAAGGAAGAATTTATTGAATTTTTACAACAGCATGCCTGTATGCGCGAGTTGTTGGGCGATAAATTTGAGCTGATGGATTATCGTTCAATGAAAAAATTGTCGCGTCAGTCAAAACAAAGTTTTTCTACCGATCGCTGGTTTATGACTGGAATGTCTTCTGCATTTTTAGAACCAATGTTATCTCCGGGTTCTGCTTATTTAACCGATGCAAATCGAATGATTGGCGAAATGATCGAAGCTGATATGCAGGGTGATATGCAAGGATTTGAGGGGCGGGTTAAAGCCTATAATGCATATTTAAAATTATGGTATGAAGGATTCTTTTTGCACATTGCGGGGAATTACCATGGTAGTTATGAAGTGACCAGAACGCACCTTGAAGCATTATTAATGCACTGGTACGGGCTAATTCTACCCACATCTTATGCTCGTAATTTTGGATATTGTCCAACCATGAGTCATCTTTCACAGGAAGATATGAACAAAAAAGCACAAATGATGATTGATGAATCCGCTATTCAGCAAATCAATCGATTACGAGGTGAGTTTTTAACATTGATAGAAGGACAAGAAACTAGGAAAAATAAAGGTGAGTTTTTTGATATTGAGCTGAGTAAAGAGTTAATGAAGCACGCTAAAAATCGTGGCAAAACTCTCGATGAACAAGCCATTATAAAATTAGATAAAGATATGTTAAATGTGGTTTATCGAGGCTTTTTACGAAGTTTATCTGACAAGGAACAACTCGGGGTTTCTGATACCAAACTGCAAGATGTTGTGAATATGGCTATTAAAGATAAATTATCTTTAAGCCAATCTTTTAATTATCTGATTAACTAATTTCTGGAGAATAATAGTGAATACGGATTTAGCATTTAAAAATAAAGTCGATTCGGTAACAGATGTTGCCAAGGAAGTATTGAGATTAATTTTTGCTCGTAGACGTTTATTGCCCGATACAGAAGATGTCAGTATGGATGAGCAAATGGCGCCGCATCTGGAAAAAGTTATCCAATGTATTGAACATGATATTCCGCTTAAATTGATACTGCCTGCTTTTCCTGCAAAATCGCCAAACTCAAAAAAAACATTGAGTCACTTGCCGGATTACGGTGAGTTTTTGGCGATGACACGTTTGGTTGAGTTGTGTAAAGAAATTGAAGCCGTATATCCGCGTGGGGCTAAAGTAGTTATTTGTTCTGATGGCCGAGTTTTTGCCGATATCATTCATGTGCCAGATCAACATGTTTCCGATTATGGTGATGGCATCAAAAGTTTCGCTTTAGAGCATTTTCCTGATTATATCGAATTTTATAACCTCGATAATGTTTATGAAAAAGTTGATGATTATGCCATGTTACGTGAAGAGTTAATGATCGAATATGGCGAATCTTGGATCTCATTACGCCGACGTATAAAATGTGAGCGCGAAGCTTCGACTATGTATCTTGGAATTACCAAATTTATGCTCGAAGACTTCTCTGGCATTGACGAGTTTTCCGAACTTAGTCGTACTGCATTACAGAAAAAAGCGAAGCTGGCGGCTTATCGTGTCATACAACGCAGTAATGCGTGGAGCCGGTTATTGAAAAAGCAATTTCCTGATGCGGTCAGATTGTCTATTCATCCTCAGTACCTTGTGTCAGAGAAAATTGGAATTTCTATGTTGACTAAAAATGATGTCTGGACAACTCCCTGGCATTCGGTCGTGGTTAAAGATAAAGGTGCAATTACCTTATTACCAAGAGAAGAAGCGGAAAAACAAGGGTGTGTGCTTGTTTATGTTGATGGACGCCCCAGTCACTTTGAACGATTAAATCACTAGAGGTAAATCATGAATACGGTTGCTAATGAGCCTTTTGGTTTGATCATTCAAGCCGAAGAGAACGGTAGTTTATTTAGTCTGGATAAAGATCAAATAGAAAAGAGTTTGTTGGATAATGGGTTACTTCTATTGCGGAATTTTTCACCGACAGATAATGAACAGATGTGTACTTTTGCCAGTCAGTTTGGTGATTTAATGAAGTGGGACTTTGGTTATGTTTTAGAATTACAAATCAGACAAGAACCAGAAAATCATATTTTCAGTCAAGGCCGAGTTGAGCTCCATTGGGATGGTGCTTTTGCCCATGCAGTGCCGCGTTTTAATTTTTTTCAATGTATCGAAGGTAGTGCAGAATCAGGCGGTGGCGAAACTACTTTTTTAAACACCGTTAAATTTTTAGAATCGTTACCAGCAGATCAACTAGAGCAATTACAAGATCTGGTTATTCGTTACGAGACTGAGAAAAAGGCACACTATGGTGGATCGGTTGAAGCTCCTCTAATCAGTCATCATCCCCTGACCAATAAGTTGCGGATGCAGTTTATTGAACCATTCAATGAAGATAATGTTGAGGTTAATCCGGTCATTACGGAAGTTGTTGGTAAAGATAAAGAAGAGGGTGATAATTTGCTTCGGTTAATTAATCAGCTTTGTTATCAGTCTCGTTATTTTTATGATCACCAATGGATTAAAGGTGATTATTTAATGGTGGATAATCATTCTTTACTGCATGGTCGACGACGCTTTGAAGGACATGGTTTAAGTCGTTCATTAAAGCGCATTCATATTCTTTAAGATAGCAGCTTTGCGCTTTCAAAATATATTATTGTGAAACACCAAAATATTTTTTAATACGGTTATATTTTGGTGTTTTTCTTATCCCTTGTATTAGGGTTGTAAATTCAATAATTGTTATTTCGATTAATATAGGAATCAGATTTTGCGTCAGCGCATGAGTATTTTCTGGTGTTACCCGGTTGGTTTAATTATCGCTCTGATCGGTTGGAGCACCTTGATTTCAGATTATCAACTTTTAGGTTTAATTCGAGAGTATTGGCAAAGTCCATTAACGATGGTATTTGGATCGTTTGTTGCTGGATCGACACCATTAGGTGGTGGGGCCGTCGCATTTCCTGTCTTTACTAAAGCGCTATCGGTTGACACACAGCAAGCAAAAATATTTTCCCTGATGATCCAGTCGGTCGGTATGACTTTTGCAGTGGTTCTCTTTGTCAGTTTGAAAATTCCAATCGTTTGGCGATGGTTGTTACAGCTATTACCTGGCAGTATTTTGGGACTCACTGTCGGATTATTGTTTTTACCGGTAATGGGAAGTTTTATTAAGTTTGTATTCAGTTTATTTACGCTGATCACTGGAATACTGTTAATCAAAATTCATACTGGACGCCGAATAAGTTTGATTGACGATGGCGAGCATGTTCCTTCTTGGATAATGTTTGGTCTCGGATTTCCGGCGGGAATTTTCTCGTCTATTGTTGGTGCAGGTGCTGATACTATACTCTTCTTTGTTCTAGTCATACTATTTAAACACCGTACTAAGTATGTGATACCGACGACTGTTGCATACATGGCGATGTGTTCGTTAATCGGTGTTCTCATAATAATGCTCTCGAGTCATGTAGTTGTCACTGAGTTTGTCTATAATAGTTGGCTATTGGCCGCTCCAGTTGTAGCGTTAGGTGCGCCATTAGGGGGCTTTATCATGAGTCGGTTTAACCCTAACCATTTATTTTTATTAATCAGTTTGATCATTTTAATTGAGGGAAGTTCAACATTGATTTTTGCCGAGCTTGAGTGGATTGAAAAAGTAATTTTAGCAACTTTAATTTTTATTGATATCGCTTATTTTTTTAGTCGGCTAAGGGTGATTAAACGTTTATCGTTAGTTGCCACCGCAGCTAATAACCTACCTATAAAGAGCCCATAATAAAAATAATTCAATTAAATCTTATTTGTTTTTATCACCGCATCATGATTTCGTCATATCGCCATAGTAGCTTTGCATTGCCGATTCAATTTAGAGGAAATCAAGATGTTAAAAACACTTTTAATAAGTGCTGTTCTCGTTGCTCCAACGATGACTATGGCCGATACTAATGATAAAGGTACTACTAAAAAATACAAAAAATATTCTTTTGCATTAATTGCCGATGCCCCTTATGGTGATCAAAATGTTACTGCTTTTGAGAGTTTGGTTAATGATGTTAATCAGGATCGTGGTGTTCATTTTGTTATGCATGGTGGTGATATTAAATCAGGAAGCCAAACTTGTTCGAATGACCGATTAAATGCTCGTTTTGAATTATATCAACAGTTTAATAAACCGTTTATCTATACTCCTGGTGATAATGAGTGGACAGATTGTCATAGAACTAATAATGGTAGTTACAATCCCCTTGAACGCCTTGACTATTTGCGTCAATTGTTTTTTGCAAATCCCGATTTTTCAACGGGTGGCAAAAAAATGCGGGTTATTGCGCAAAGCCGTGATGAAGGTTTTGAGCAATATGTGGAAAACGCCATGTTTTATCGCGCAGGTGTTGTTTTTTCAACAGTTCATGTGGTTGGTAGCAATAATAACCTTCGTCCCTGGTCTGGTATTGATAGTAACGACTCATTTAACAATCCTCGAGCGGATAGACTTGCTGAATTTGAAAGCCGTGAAAATGCATCAATTGCTTGGTTAAATAAAATTTTCGAGCAGGCTACGAATAAAAATGCAAAAGGCGTTTTTATTCTGATTCATGCCGATCCGCAGTTTGCTGTTAATTTTGATCAGGAAGGTCGCGCGGGTTTCAATCGATTTTTAGAAACATTGTCGCAACTCACTTTGGCGTTTAAAAAGCCTGTATTATTAGCTCATGGCGATTCGCATATTTATTTTGTCGATAAACCTAAATTAGTGCCTTGGTATGCTGACGGTAGTGTGTTGGATAGTTCTACAAAGCAAACTTTTGTTCCAAATTTAACACGTGTACAAACTTTTGGTGACTCGCCTCAACATTGGTTGAAAATTACGATTGAACCATCACTTGATGATTTGTTTTTAATTCAGCCACAAGTGGTTAACGCCAATCTTTAATTATTGATAAAATGCTAAGTGATGAAATGCTACTGTGGATGATTAATTCAAGGGTGTGCTTATTATAAATAAAATAGTGTATTACTGGTTATTATTTATCAGTAATACACTTAAAAAGTTTTATTGCCTTTAAATGGAAAAGTATGCAAAGGAATCGCAGGTAAATCAAAATAGCAATAGTAAAATTAAATTTTTATTAGCATTTCGCTTTATTGAACAAGCTACTGATTATTACCACCAAAATAATTATCAGGCGACCGAAAAGCTCTTTCAACATGCGGCCAGTTTTGGTAATGAAAGTAGACTGTTTTATAGGCGGGGAAAGAACTTATATTATCAAACTGAATATCAAAGCGTTTTGGCTAAGTTAAATCAAGCAATTGCGATTGTTGCAAATGATGAGCAATATTACTATTGGCGAGCTAAAAATTTACTGAATTAGGATTTACCGAGATTAGATTAAGAATATATTTTCTTGTGCTATAATCGAGATTAATTGGTGTTCTGATTAAATAGTCAACTAATGAACACTGTTTATCGAGTTAAGGTATTTTATAAACATGAATATTTGGGTTGATGCCGATGCATGTCCAGTTGTCATAAAAGAAATATTATTTCGTGCGGCTAATCGTACAGGTATTAATCTTACTTTAATTGCCAACCAATACATACCAGTACCCAAGTCAAAGTCTATCAATATGTTACAAGTGCCTTCGGGATTTGATGTTGCTGACAATGAAATTGTAAAACGGGCGGTATCGGGAGACTTGGTTATTACCAGTGATATACCTCTTGCTGCTGAAGTTATTCAAAAAGGAGCGTTGGTGTTAAGTCATCGGGGTGAATCATTAACTAAAGATAATATTGGTGCACGTCTGAATATTAGAGATTTTATGGAAAGTATGCGCGCTAGCGGTGTTAATACGGGTGGACCACCTGCTTTAAATCAAAGTGACCGAAAAGCCTTTGCTGATAAGCTTGATAAGTTTCTTGTTAATTATAAATAGCAATAATAGTAAACCTGCTCAAAGATAGCTCCGTGTTTTAAATAGTTTTCGATAAGTTAAATACGCCATTTTGATATGTGGCCTTTAATTATTGGGGTTAACGTATGACAGATTGTTATCTGTCATACGTATTGAAGGTAATACCGTTAATAATTTATCATGCCATTACTTTTAATAAATATAACCTTGAATACCTTCAAGCACCCAGCCGTGTTTTCCTGATCCTAACTCTGAATAATTAGTTGTATAGAGATGATCGCCGATAGTAACATTCCAGTAACGGTAAAGTGGTTTAGTACCTGATGCTGGTGTGTCATGTATATAACCGACGATTCCTTCGTAAGTCCAGCCATTTTGGCCTGAGCCCATTTCACCCCAATTGGTCGTATAGAAATGATCGCCGATAGTGATATTCCAGTAACGATAAAGTGGTACTGTGTTGGCTGCCGGAGAACTAAAAATTTGTCCTTCGATTCCCTCATAAATCCAGCCGTTTTGGCCTGAACCCATTTCACCCCAATTGGTTGTATACATATGATCACCAATAGTACTGTTCCAATAACGATACAGTGACACCTTACTTGCTTTTTGTGAAGTTGCTGAATAGTCCGAGTTTAAAGCTTGAGTACCGGTTGGCCCTAAAACTCGTTCAGCATGAAAATTGGGCGCAGGAGTATCTACTGCTATTGTATTTGAGATGTAACTATCTACAGCTTGAGCTTTAAAAAATGTAAAGCATACAGCTAAAATGAAAAATACTTTAAATAGTAAGTTTATGTTTTTTGTTGATAGTGCATTGTTCATAAAGAACTCCTTTAAAATTTTAAAAAATCAAATAAGAGGTAAATCAAAAAAATAAATTAAGGTTTAAATAACAAAAAACAAATGGCCATTATTGTTAATGCAAATAAGAAAATATTTTCTGCAAGCTCATCATTGAGTTGCCAAACTATCATAATGATAATTGATAAAAAAAGCAGAGATATTTTTTTAAATAAAAATAAAATTTAAAAAGTATCTCTACTTTTAACCATTTGAAACTAAAGGGTTTTTATTTTTTTTGAAATATATTTAAGTTGGCTTTTGTTTTGTTTTCTTTTAGTGCGCCATGTGTGTAAAAAACTTAATTAATTTAATTGTTTTGAGTGAAGAGGGAACTAGAAAGAGTACGTTAATAATCATCAGTTGAACCGTTAATAATAAATGAAGACTAAAGGTGAATAGTTTAACGACAGATTAAAATATTTGAAGATTAACTTGTTGGTTTTCTGCTATTAGATTATCTACTTAGGTTGATTGTGTGCAGGTTCGTCACTTAACGAACCCACCGCTTGGGATTAAATGGCTTACCTTGATGGCGTAACTCAAAGTATAAGCCGGGTTCATGTTTCCCGCCACTCTGTCCTACTGTGGCAATTGCTTCACCAGACTCAACCCAATCTCCAACTTGCTTATATAGCGCTTGATTGTAACCATACAAGCTCATATAGCCTTTACCGTGATCAATAATTACCAGTAATCCAAATCCTCTTAACCAGTCAGCATAAACGACTCTACCGTAATGAATGGCGTTAACTGGCGCACCTTCTTTGTTACTGATGACAACGCCATTACTGCGCAAGCCTTCGGCTAATCTTGAACCATAGCTTTGAATGGTTTTGCCACGTGTAGGCCAATGTAATTTGCCTTTAAGTGCACTCAGTCCTTCCAGTGGTTGAGTAAAGTCTATGCTATCAATAGCTTGCTGAACCGAATCGATTAACTCCTGTAATTCTTTAGCATTGTTTTTAAGTTCGTTTAATTTGGCTGTTTCTGATTTAATTTCTTGGGCTAATTGATTGACCAGGCTCTGCCGTTGAGTTTTTAACTTTTTCAGCTTTTCAGTTTCTTGTTCCTGGTCTTGTTTTAGCAGTGTTAATTGCTGAATTTCTTTTTGAATGTTGAGATCGATATTTTTAAGTTGGTGCAAAGTTGTTTGTAATTTTGCAACTTTTTCACTACGCGCTTTATTTAAGTAATCATAATATACCAGCATTCGACCTAACGCTTCAGGGTCTTCTTGATTAAGTAACAATTTTAAATATTCCTGACGCCCATTAACAAAAGCTGATTTAATCTGTGAAGCGAGTGCAGCTTTTTGCTGTTGCTTGGTTTTATTCAAAGAGGACTGTTGTGTTCTTAATTGACGTAAATCTTTTTCTTTTTGTGTAAGTTTGCGATTGGTCGAACGAAGTATTTTTGATGCAGTCGCAATTTGAGTTTCTGCTTTTTTTAAATTAGATATCGCCTGGCTTTGTTTTTTTTGCTTTGATTTTAAGTTTTTTTGTAGGTTGTTAATTTCTTTTTTTAGCTTTTCCAGTTGTTGTTGGTTTTGTTCGGAATTATTGGCAAATACAGAGAATGAAATCGATAATAGTACCGAAATCATCATGATTATTGCAGTGAGTCCTGAGTGGTTATTCAAGTGCCAGCCTTTTATTGTTATTGTCCTGTTTTTATGGCGTTTGATTTTTTAATCATTCTCTGCCGCCTTATTGTCATCTTATTTGCCAAATGTTGAACTTTATTGTTTTTTATAAGCGATAGTATTGTTAAGTTGTGTTTATTATTCGGCTTTAAGCTTCATAAGTGGCGTTCCTGTCATTTCTTGCGGAATTGGCAAACCTGCAATTGCTAACAGGCTTGGTGCAACATCTGATAATACGCCTCGCTCTTTTATAGGCGTTGCATTTCGACCAACATAGACAAAAGGCACTAAAAAGTTGGTATGTGCGGTGTGTGGCTGGCCAGTTTCATGATCAGTCATTTTTTCTGCATTGCCATGATCGGCGGTAATGATAGCTTCACCGCCAGTAGATTGCAGGGCATTAATAATTTTGCCGAGACAGGTATCTAATGCATTGATGGCTTCTACCGTTGCATCAAAGTTGCCGGTGTGGCCAACCATATCTGGATTGGCAAAGTTGCAGATTATAAAATCATATTTTTTGGATTCAATTGCAGCAATCAATTTTTCAGTTAATAGCGGGGCATTCATTTCAGGTTGCTGATCGTAGGTTGCGACGGATGGGCTGGGAATGAGTAAACGATCTTCCCCTTCAAAAGGCGTTTCAACTCCCCCGTTAAAGAAAAATGTTACATGAGCATATTTCTCGGTTTCAGCGATTCGTAATTGGGTTTTGCCTAAGTCTTGTAAATGCTCACCTAATACTTTGGGTAGTTTTAGGGGGGAAAACGCACAAGGGGCCTGAATGTCTGCGGCATACTGCGTGAGCATGACAAATTGGATGGCAGGTATTTTACGCTGAAATCCAGCAAAGTTATCATCAACAAACGCACGGGTCATCTGGCGCGCTCTATCTGCACGATAATTCATAAAAATGACGCTATCTCCGTCTTCAATGGGCTGTTTTTCGCCAATGATAGTCGGTTTAATAAATTCGTCGTTATCTCCTCGTTGGTAGGAGTGAAGTAGTCCTTCAACCGCATTGGAGACGCTAAATTCAGCTTGCGCGTTGGCTATGGCATCAAATGATTGCTTGACTCTGTCCCAGCGTTCATCTCTGTCCATTGAAAAGTAGCGTCCACAAATTGTTGCAAATCGCCCGGCTTTGAGGCGGTTAAATAACAATTCCATTTCTTCAATATATAAAGATGCACTTTGTGGTGGTGTGTCTCGTCCATCGAGAAATGCGTGTAAATAAATTTTTGTCACGCCTTTATCGGCAGCCAACTTGATAACTGCCTTGATGTGCTCAATATGACTGTGCACGCCACCATCGGATAATAATCCCATGATATGTAGCGACTTACCGTTGCTGCGTACTTGCTCAATTGCATCACAAATTGCTGGATTGGTTTGAAAGCGTCCTTCATCAATGGCTTTACTGATGCGAGTAAAGTCCTGATAAACAACTCGCCCTGAGCCCAAATTTAAGTGACCTACTTCAGAATTACCCATTTGTTCATGTGGCAAGCCAACATCTTCGCCAGACCCTGAAACCAGAGTATGAGGATAAGTTTGCCAGAGCTGATCCCAAACGGGTGTTTGCGCAGCCATAATTGCGTTTGAGTCAGGCGATTCACTGTATCCCCAACCATCCATAATTATTAGAGCGATAGGTCTGTTTTGCATCATCTGTTTAAAATTAATACTAATTACATCATGAATTGTTGATTATACACGAATTCCTTAGGATGTGATTTATTGCTAAACTGAGTTTTAATTACCAAGATATAATATTTTGCTTAAGATGGTAGGATAATTTCTATTGGATTTGGTCCGAACTCCTTATAAAACAATCAATTACAATAAAAATCGTATTTAATCGAGGCAATTCTGAGTTTCATGCAACAACATATACTGCCCATTTATCGGACCGGTTGGTTTTATTTACTGATTTTATTTTTATTGATTTTTTTTGTTATCGTCAGTGCAAACCAGTTTCGTTGGATAGAACAATTTAATCGAGACCAGCTCTTTCATAGTTTACCGGTAAAATCGCAGAGTCCGAACATTATCAGAATAAAGTCGACATTTAATCCGTCTGATTTAGAAAAATTATTGCCTGTAATCGCATCTTATCCTGATATACCAGTTGTCTTATTAGGAAAAAACAACGCTTCAGTTCAAACAATGCTCGAATCACAAATCGATTGGTCGCAAAGATTGGGACGAGTGATTATTGGTTCGACCGAGACTTCATCTGCCACCCAAATCAATCTTAGCGTCCCCCTTGAGGTCCCTTTTTACCACTGGTTAACTCTCTTGAGATTTGAAACTTTACAGCCAGTAAAATGGATGACTTCAAGCCGCATTATTTACTCCCCTCTAGCTTTTGAGTCTAATCATCGACCTGCTAATGGCATACCATTAATTTGGCAAAAACATAATAAATTTTATTTAAGTCTGGTTGGTGAAGTTTTTAGAGAAGTTATAACGCAGGACAAAATGCGTGGCAATGCTCTGTCTAATGGAGCCTATAAGCATAATACCGGTAATGAGCATTTCAAAATTGTTACCGATTGGAACGCTCAGTTGTTTTTTGCTGGTCAGCAGTGGTCTGTTGGGTTTGATGCGACGATTTTTAGTGCTGGAGAAACAATCACTGCGCTTTCGTCCGAGTCTTTAATGAAACGTTCTAACAATCAATCAACACAACTATTGATTATTGAAGATGGCAGTATTCCTGATACGGATAATGTCATACGCACAATTGAACAGCTAATCTCTCAACAATATTATTCACAGAGTTTATTGACGCTTTTGTTACAGTGGGGGTTGTTAATCTGTGGTATTTTTCTTTTTTGGTTGCTGCGCAAAACAAAATTTATGATTCGTTTTGCTAGTTTGAGTGGATTTATTTTGCTCACATTAACTTTACAATATATTGCGTCTACTCAATATCAGTGGCTATCAGTCATTCCAACGATCATATGTGTCATTATTTGTGCCATTATTTTTCAATGCTACCAGCGAGAATTTGACCGATTTAATCAAATTAATTTACGTCATAATGAATTACTCGCTGATTCGCTATTGATATATTATCAAACACAAAATTTTGAAAAGCTGAATAATTATTTAATACAGTCCTACCCCGATCTTAAATTGGTGAACCGTGCCTTTGACTTTGCGCTTGAAGCCGAGTCTCATCACCATCAATCGATTGCTCAAAAAATTTATCAGTGGATTGTTTTACACTTTCCTAAACATACTGACAGTCAAGAGAAACTGACCGCTTTCAATCAGCAAATTGCCAGCGAAACACTCGAAGGTACGTTGGTTATAGAGGATGAAAGTGGTTTAGCCCGGACTACTGCGGGGGCAATTACTGCACCGCATTGGCAGGTTGAAAAATTTGGGCGATATCAAGTGGAAGGTATATTGGGTAAAGGAGCGATGGGGATTGTATTTCAGGGCGTTGATCCCAAAATCAACCGACATGTTGCGATTAAAACTTTACAGCTTTCGATGGATACGGGGAGTGATGAAATTGATCAATTAAAAGCGCGTTTTTTCCGTGAAGCTGAAACTGCCGGGAATTTAAGTCATGCCAATATAGTGACTATTTATGATGTGGGAGAAGAGGGCGATTTAGGTTATATCGCAATGGATTTGCTGACTGGAGCGCCATTGTCGGAGTTTATCAAAGTTGAAAACCTGTTACCGGCACCACTGATTTACCAGTTAATGATTCAAATTACCGACGCATTGGACTATGCGCACAAGCAAAATGTTGTGCATCGTGATATTAAACCTGCCAACATTATTTTTGATGATGAGATTCAGCGAGTAACACTTACTGACTTTGGTATTGCCTGTGTTACCGATAAAAGTAAAACTCGAACAGGGACAATTATCGGTAGTCCTTATTATATGTCTCCTGAGCAGATATTAGGCAGCAAAGTGGATGGGCGAAGTGACATTTTTAGTTTGGGAATCACAATGTACCAGTTGTTAAGTGGTCATCTGCCATTTGAAGGGGAGTCCATTGCCAGCGTTGCTTACCATATAACCAAGTCAAAACCTGCCTCGTTAAAAAGTTGGAACAGCAAACTACCGGCCAGTGCAATTCGTATTACCAATAAAGCAATGAATAAAGATATCGACAAGCGTTATCAAACTGCCCAGGAGTTTAAATTGGCTTTAATTAATGCTTTAAAACGCGATTTTAAAAAAGCCCCATTGGTGTGATTTACTGCTATGGTTATATATTGTGGGGGCGAATTAATATTTACTTCAAACAAAATAATCGTTTGCGTCGATTAATCAACAGGGCGATTGGGTGAGTTTTCAAGTAGAAACTATTTCTGAGCAAGGTAACTTTCGAGATAATAACGAAGACGCTATTGCGTGGGGCGTGGGGCCGCAGCAGCAGTTTTGTTGGATGGTTATTGCTGACGGTATGGGCGGTCATCAGGCGGGAGAGGTGGCCAGTGAAATGTTGCTTGCAATCTTTCGCCAAGCGATGCAGCAAATCGAAGTGCATCAACTGAAGCAACTAAACTGGGCAGAAAAACTGCCACTGCTAATGCAATCGGCTAATCAGCAGATATTTCAGTCTGCACAATCGAATAAAGCGCTTGCTGGCATGGGAACGACGGGCGTTGTCTTAGTGCTCACTAGCCAAATGTATCATTTGGCATGGGTTGGCGACTCACGAGCGTATCAAATTGTTGACGGTCATCTAATCCAAAAAACGAAAGATCATACGGCTATTCAATATTTGCTTGATAAGGGGGTTATTAGTCAGGCAGATGCCTCTCGCTCAAACACTCGACATTTGTTGGCTAAAGCCATTGGTACTCAGTTAAATGTAGAAACTGATTATCTATCAGGCGTACGGGCTTCGGATGATCAGTGGTTTTTATCAACGGATGGATTGCATGATTTTATAGTAGACCAACAGCTAACTGAGCAGCTTAACTTGTATTTGGAACAAAAAAACACATTGAAAACTCTGATTGAGCTGGCAATTGCCAACGGCAGCACAGACAATATAACCCTTGGTATAGTAAAAAATATCTGAATTTCAGCATGTTCAATTTTGTGCATTATGTCTACATAGTTGTATAACTGCATAGTTGTATAACTGCATAGTTGTATAACTGCATAGTTGTATAACTGCATAGTTGTATAACTGCATAGTTGATAGTGACTGCAAACCGTTTAAGTAAAAAGTTTGATAAGCAGGAGATTTTTTTCATGGCCTATTTAGCCTTGATTGTTGAAGATGTCGTCATTAATAAATGGGAAATTACTGATGAAGTGGTAATTATTGGGCGGGCCAAAGATTGTGATATTCAAATTGATGATCAATCGGTCAGCTCAAAACATGCGAGAGTGGTAGTCGAGGCCGATCCGTATCTAGAAGGGGCCAGTGTGTATTTCCTGGAAGATTTAAAAAGTACCAATGGAACTGAATTAAATGGTAAGAAAGTCAAACGTGAAAAAATTATGGATAGTGACATGCTAAAAATTGGATTTAATCAATTTCGTTTTGTCAGTGGCCAACATAATCCGCTGGAAGAAACAGCTGTAATTGTCAATTAATCTGTTTTCCTGCGTCACTTACTTCTATACAATTCCCGACCTGCCTGTGGCAATCAATGTTGATGAGCCTTTGCTCAGGCGGGGAATTGTCAGGCATCTCTTCTTCCAGCCATCATAAAAAAACAACTTCCCTTCGTGCAGCGTAGAATTTATGCGTCTTGTATGTGTATAATGCTGGCCCCCAGCTAGGTGGGATATTGTATTAGAATGATCTAATTAAAGGCGAGTTATGGCTGAGTTTTATGAATTTTTAATGAGACACTGGGAGTTGTCTCTGGGGTGGGGGATTCTGGCAGTTTTGCTTTTAATCACTCAAATCAAGCACATGGCTGTTGGTCCCAAATCAATTACGACACAAATACTGACCAATCTGGTGAATCGTGAAGATGGTGTTGTTGTTGATATTCGAGGACAAAGTGAATTTGGAAAAGGGCATATTCAGGGTGCAGTGAATATGCCAATGAGCAAATTAAAAGATAATTATAAAGACCTTGAAAAATATCAAGGGAAACCCATTATCATGGTTTGCGCTAATGGTATACAAGTCAATGCTGCCTGCGAAATTTTGCGAAAAGCGGGAATTTCACCACTTTATAAATTAGCTGGTGGTATGGCATCATGGACTGGCGATAACTTGCCACTAGTAAAATAACAATAAATCGCTCAAAGCAATCGACCAGGCATTACCTGCACTAACTTCGCTAGTAATGACAAACCGTACTGAATAAAAGAGAGAAATTATGACTGATCAAGTAGACCAAAATGCCGAAGTTGCAGGCAACGAAGAAAATGCGCCTCAATTTGCTATTCAGCGTATTTACGTAAAAGACATTTCTTTTGAAGCACCCAATTTGCCTGAAATGTTTAGTGTTGAATACAAACCCGAAGTAAAAATGGAAATGAACAGCAAGTCTCGCCAAGTGGCTGAAGATCATTTTGAAGTGGTTTTAAGTGTTACCTTAAGTGCTGAAATTGCTGAAAAAACTGCTTTTTTAGTCGAAGTGCAACAAGCGGGACTGTTTTTCATTAAAAACTTTAATGAGCAACAAACCCACCAATTGCTTGGTGCAGCAGCTCCTGAAGCGTTATACCCTTATGTGCGTGAAGTTGTTTCAAGCCTGATTGGCAAAACCGGATTTCCGCCAATTCAATTAGCACCTGTTAATTTTATGGGGCTTTATATGGAAAGGATGCAACAGGCACAACAAGAGCAAGCCGCAGTTGAATCTTCGGGCTCAGAAACTGTTCAATAATTAATTGGCTGATAAATGGCTGATTTATTTAACCGCCCAATAGCGGTGCTTGGAGCCGGCTCATTTGGTACTGCTCTGGCTATTTTGCTGGCTCGTAATGGAAATCAGACGATACTTTGGGGAAGAGACTCTGCCCAGGTTAAACAAATTAGCCTGAATGGTGAAAATCAACGATATCTTCCCGGCGTTAAACTCCCTGAAAAATTACAGGTAACAGCTGATTTTAATCAGGCTGTTGCTAACGCTTTTGATATTCTGGTGGTAACGCCAAGTTATGCATTTTCTGAAACACTTCAGCAAATTCGTCAAATCAAACAAAAGCAAGATGATTTAAGAATCATTTGGGCTTGTAAGGGGCTTGAACCTGAAACCAGCGAGTTCCTTGATACCCGGGTTATTGAAATACTGGGTGAGAATTGTCCAAAAGCGGTGTTATCTGGACCAACTTTTGCCAAAGAGTTGGCGGTTGGCTCGCCTACTGCGATTACACTAGGGGCTGATGATGGCAATTTTGCCAGTGACTTAAGTCAGCGTCTGGTCAATGATACATTTCGTGTGTACTTAAGTTCCGATCTTAAAGGTGTTCAATTTGGCGGTGCTTTTAAAAATATTGTCGCAATTGGCGCTGGTATCGCCGACGGATTAGGATTCGGTGCGAATGCCAGAACGGCATTAATTACTCGCGGATTGGCAGAAATGATGCGCATGGGAGAAAAGCTTGGTGGACGTAAAGAAACATTTACCGGGATGGCCGGCCTAGGCGATTTAATTTTAACTTGTACCGACGACCAGTCGCGAAATCGGCGTTTTGGACTGGCCATTGGCAAAGGCGCCACAATTGAAAAAGCAGCTAATGAAATCGGGCAGGTTGTTGAAGGCGTACGTAATACCAAGGAAGTGAAGCATCTGGCAGAAATGCACGGTGTTGATATGCCAATTTGTCAGGCGATATATGGGATTCTTTATTTAGATCAGGATCCTAAACAAGTTGCCAGGCAGTTATTAACTCGCACTTTAAAAGTTGAAGGTGATTGAGTTTTCAATTCTTAATGTGAATTCAAAATTATGTTTCATATTGCCTTATTTGAACCCCAGATTGCACCCAATACGGGTAATATAATGCGATTGGTCGCTAATAACGGCTGTCGACTTCATTTGATTGAACCGCTAGGGTTCGATTTAGATGAAAAAAAAGTTAGAAGAGCTGGACTGGATTATCGTGATCTGGAAAACACAACGCTGCATGCTGATTTCTGGTCATTTAAAGAGAAAATGAAGGGCCATCGAATTTATGCCTGTACTACCAAGGGGACGGTTGCATATAGCGACGTCCAATACGGCCAAGATGATATTTTATTGTTTGGTGCAGAAACACATGGTCTTGCTCCTGATGTGATGCAAAGTATTCCGCCAGATATGCGAGTTCGTGTGCCAATGATGGAAAACAACCGTAGTCTTAATTTATCGAATACCGTTGCAATTATCAGTTACGAAGCTTGGCGGCAAAATCATTTTTCAGGAAGCGTCGATTCACATTTGTAGAGTTAGTGATGACAGCTGCTAAGCCTTTAAACGTGTTATTTAAGATGACCAATTGGGAAAGGTTGTTTGCGGTTTGTGTTCAATGAAAAAATTAAACTTGTTATTGGTATTTTAACTGATCACACTTAATTTAAAATCCAGCCTCTTTAGTATTGTCTATTTAATATCATCTACTCAATATTTAAAGTATGAATATTTAAAGTATGAATATTTAAAGTATGAATATTTAAAGCATGGTCATTTGCTTCTTGAAAACAATCATGTTAAAACGCTAAATTTTCCGCATAATGGAATGAATTTTTATGGAAAATCTTGAGCTTGATAATATACAACCTGATAATCATAAACCGGCTGATATAATGCTTGAACAAGTTGAGACAAATATCAAGTATGGCGCTTATCGTAAAGCCCTTTCTCTGGCACAATCAAGCTGGGGGGATTTTCAAACCTGGCGCACCCCCCAACAATTATTAAAGCTTATTGTCATTCTCAATAAATTAGGGCGACCTCGCGCCGCAGATTTCCTCCGCTTAAAACTATGGCGACAAAACCCCGGAAATAGTGAATTAGCGGTGAATGCGGCATATTCACTCATTTATCGCCAAGGACCTGATGCCATGTGGAACCTGGCAAATCAACATTTACAAAGTGAACAGCTCAATCATGAGTTGCGTGCTGAGTGGTTGTTATTTAAAAGCCAGATTTGTGCAAGAATGAAAGATTTTGAGCAAGCAAAATATTTTTATGAACAATCGACTCAATATGCACAGAATCTTTGGAGTGAGCGAGTTGCAGGATATTTGTTGATTGAACAGGAAGAATATGAGCAAGCGTATCAATTTATGGCGGCGCTCTATCAACAATATCCGTATGAGAAAGTATTGCTGCAACTTATTCAGACGATGGATTATGTTGACGAAAACAATGCTCAGCGCATTTTATTGTTGGAGCAAGAAAAAGATAAATTTGAATCTGTCAGTTTACTATTTGCATTGGCGTTTGAATATAAAGTGGCGGGATTATGGGCGCCATTAATAAACGTCATAGCAGAAATTGAGCAGCTTAAGTTGGGAGATGAAAAATTAATTGATGAAAAGCTTGCCTATTTGAAAGGGAGTGCTGCTCTGGGACAAGAAAACTTTGAGGATGCCGTTGCTTATTTTAAAAAGAATACCTCGTCATTTTGTCAAACAATTGCAAATAATATCGAGCAGTGTCAACAGCCAAAAACAAAAAAAATTGATGTCCCTTTTTTAAAGCAAAAATCTATGACTTGTGCGCCTGCTTCAATGGCGGCTATTTTAAAGTTTCATGGATATGACTTTGAGCAATCAGAAATAGCAGAGCAAATTTGTTATGACGGTACACCAGACTACCTGGAAAGAAAATGGTTAAATGATAATGCAATTCCTTTTCGAGAGTTTGATCTGACCGAAACCTCAGCAATTGAACTACTTGACCATGATTTACCTTTTGCTTTAGTAACAGGGTATGCCAGTATTAATCATATGCAAGTTGTAAAAGGTTATGATATACGTAAAGGAATCCTTTATTTAATGGACCCTGCCGATGCTAATTGCACAGAGGTTTTATTCAAGGAAGTGATTGCTGCTAATCAGGTAACTGGACCAAGATGTCTGGTTTTTGCCAGTGAAGAAAAATTGGCGAATATTCAGCATATGTCTCTTAAATCTGAAAACATTTATCTGCTTAGCGATAAATATCATACTGCATTACGAGCCCATCAACTGACGCAAGCCGCAAAAATACTTGATGAATTAAATTCAGCTTATCCCGATGAGCGTTTAACATTATTAGCTCAGGGAGCAATGGCTAATTATTATAATCGAGAACAGGAGTACTTCGAAGTTTATCAAAAGCTGGATGAAAAATTTCCTGATGTTAGCTGGATTGTCAGTTCACGATATTATGCTTACTTTTCCTTGGGACAGCGTAACAATGGGATTGAATATTTACTCGAAAAAGTCGACAAAAATTTAAATGCAGAACTAACGGAAACGCTTTTTCTAGAAATTTATGATGATAGCCGTTACCAAGATAGAATTAAACCGATTATCAATAAAATACAGCGCTATGCGCTAAGTAGTGCCGAATCAAATTGGTTGTTAGGGCACTATTATTCTAATCAAAATGATTTAGAAACTGCCGCTCGTTTATATCGTTGGGCGCTAAGTCTTGATGATAAAAATGAAAAATATAGCGAAAGCTTTTTTAAATCTTATCGTTTGATAGGCAAAGAACAAGAGGCATTACAGTTACTAAATGCCCGCTGGGATGTTTTTCAAAAAAAATCCAATGGACCTGCTATTTCCTTATATTATGCGTTGGAATCTCTTGACCGAGAGCAAGAAGGCTTGCAAGTCATTACTCAAAGTTTGTCTCACTTGCCTGAAGATAAAAAGTTAATTTATTTCTATTTATCAAAATTACTTGCTGTGAGTGAGTTGGATAAGTTTAAAACTGAATTTGAGCGTATTGGCAACAAACTATCTTCGTCTGAGCAATTAGCTTTAAATGGGCGGTATTATCAAAATATTGATGAAGCCGAAAAAGCACTCAACTGCTTTCATCAATTGATTAAAAATGATGAGCAGTCACTTTATTATTATCATGATTTGTTTCGTTTAATGAAAAATCTTGGGCAAGACTCTGAGATTGATAATATCTTGGTTAAGCTAGAAGCAGAACTGGGATTAACGCGGAATTTATGTAGTTTAATTATTGATTGGACTGCCGATGAACATAAAAAATATGTCTATCTAAAAAAGTATATCGATGAGCATCCTTATGAAATTAACCGGATAGGTCAGTTAGTCAAAGAATACTTAACTAATTATCAGTTAGACGACGCCCAGCAAGTTCTTGATAATGCCTTATCGGTAAAACCAAATGATTGTACCTTACTTTATTTGAGTGCTGAAGTTGCACTGAAAAAAAATCAAATGACTCAGGCAAAAGCACTGGCATGGTCGGCAATTGGCAGTGATATTGATAGTGATGAAGCATTTGACATATTAGTTCGAACACATATTGGTGCTGATGAACGATACCAAATGCTAATGGATTTTGTCTCGTTAATTCATCAGTCAACCACCTTTGGTGACTCAATGTGGAATTTTTGGTTTGCTGCACAAGCCTGGGTGTCGCAAGAAGAAATTCTACAAATATGTGAATCTTTCTTCGAACGCAAAACTGATAGCTGGTATAGCTGGGTGCTGCTGGCCAAACAATATGTCACTTTAGAAAAGCTTGATAAAGCATTATCTTTAATTGAACAAGCAAGCGATAAGTTTCCTCTGGTTCCTCGTGTTTATTTAGAAAAAGGTGAAATTTATTTGCTTCAAGGTCAAACGACAAAGGCAATTGAAGCATTCCAACAAGCATTAAAACTTAACCCTGCCTGGTCTTATCTTTCTCGTCGACTTTCAGAAATTTATGAATCTAATGGTCGAGACGAGTTAGCCATTAAGGTTCTAGAGAAAGCAGGACGATTTGATAGTGAAGATGGTATTACCTGGGGGCTTTTAGCTGATATTTATTACCGTCGCGGTAATATTGAAGAAGCCGTTACATACTTAAAAAAAGCCGTACGATTAGAAATTGATTATCCATGGGCATGGGATAAGTTAGCAGACTGGGGGAAAGAGATTTCACAAGATGAGTTAGCCTTAAATGTCGCCAAGCAGTTAACTGATAGATATCCACTTTCACCCACTTGCTGGTTGTATAATGCTCGTACCCAAACTGATGCCGCTGCTGCTATTGCAAGCTTTGAAAAAGGGTTGCAGCTTGAACCCTTGCATGTCGGATTGAATCGTGACTACATTCTATTTTTAATTGAGCAAAAACAATATGATGCAGCCGCTTTTTTAATTGAAGAAAAAAAATGGTGCAATGATCCTCCAGTTACTATTCAAATTTTAAAAGCAGATATTTTTCATGCGCAAGCAAAATATGGTGAAGCACTGGAGTTTTTAAAAAGCTGGCTTGAAAAGCATCAATATATTTCTTTTGGCTGGCAAAAGTTATTGCGCTGGAGTGAAAACTTTCATCAGGTTAAGACAACAGTTGAGGCTGCTCATCATTTAGTTAAGCTAGAGCCAAACAATGCTTATCTGCTAAGTTTATGTTCTGATATGTTATTAAAGTATGGCGAAAAAATGGATCAGCAAAAAGCCTACGAACTAGCTGAAAAAGCTTTTTTGATTGAACCTAATAATCCATTTATTGCTTATACCTGGATTGACATGCTGCTTCATCATAAGGATTTCATCAAGCTGGAAAAAGTTGAGCAAATTACTTATCGATTGATCACAGATCCGCTGTTGGATATTCGAAAAATGATGCGTTTGATTATGCAGCAACAATATGATGAAACATTAACAATTTGGGAAAGCGTTTTACAGGCCAATGTAGATAACTATTGGATTTATAATCAAGCATTTAATATTACTGAAGATAAAAATATTCGAATTAAACTGTTTGAAAAGTTAAATGATTTTATTGAAAATAATACCGCTTGCATTGCAATTTATCGTAAGTGGGCTAATGTGATTTTGCAGCAAAATTCAGATGATAAAAAAGTTATTGAATATTTAACTGGCCGAATAGATGACGACTGCTGGCATGTTATATGTGGGGAGTACTTGGACTTTTTGATTCAGCACCGTAAAAAAATAGCTAAGGAAATTTATGTCAATTATCACGATAAAATTAGAAGTCATGATGAACTGTTTGGCAGCATGGGATATCTATTACAACTGACAGAGTCTGAAAAAGAGGTCATTAAGTGGTATGAATCACGGACATTAGACAGTCACCTGCCCGCCTATGCCGTTTATCATTATCAATGGGTGTTAATGTATATTGGTGATTGGCAAAAAGCGCAAACTGTCAATCAGGTTTTACTGACTTGTGAGCCTGACCACTCATATAGTAACGCTTGTCTGTGGGCCGGATTGTTTAAAGTTGTTAACACCGGCATTTGTGAGAAAAATGACTTAATCAATATTGACTGGGATGAACTAGTTGAAATTGAGCAGTATGTCTGTTGTTTGCTCGAAGCATTTTACTATAAACAAGGTAGGCCGCTATTTGAATCAACGTCGCAGGTTTCTGCTTCACTTAGGCGCGCTCAGGATCATTTTCCTCCAGTTGAAAAATCACCCATAGCGATTGCAGTCAAACAAAAAGTAAAAAGTATCTTGTCGGAAGAAATCCAAGATTATGGATTTTTTACCCGATTAAGATTGAAGTTTTGGCTTTACTTAAGATTTTAAAATAGTCTAAAGGGCTAGCTCATTTAATAAATTCTGATATTGATAGTAAATGTTAGATCTTTACCCAACCAACAGAAAAGGTATGCGCATGTCTTCTCCGAAGAAAAATATTATTCAGTCTTTGCTAGATACTGATCTGTATAAGTTGACTATGATGCAAACAGTATTGCATTATTTTCCAGCGGCAGAAGTTGAGTACACTTTTAAGTGTCGTACCCAAGGGGTCGATCTTTTTCAGTATGTGAATGAAATTCGAGATGAAGTTGCACAGCTATGCCAATTAAGATTTACCGAAAATGAAATCCATTATCTCAGCCACATTTATTACCTAAAACCCGACTTTGTTCAATTTTTAAGATTGTTTCAATTAAATCGACATTACGTACATTTTGGCAAAGACGATTCGGGACAACTTGAAATTAAAGTTATTGGTCCGTGGTTACATACCATTATGTTTGAAGTGCCTATTCTAGCTATTGTTGAAGAAGTTTTTTCCCGTAATCAGTATCCCGCGCTGGATTTAAAAGAGGGGCAGAAAAAACTTGCAGAGAAAACCAAATTGATTAATGTTCATCCTCTGGGGGGGCAATTAAAAATCATGGAGTTTGGTACACGCCGCCGTTTTAATCGTGAATGGCAAAAGCATGTGCTAAGACATTTGTATCGTAGCATCGAGTCTAATTTGGTAGGTACCAGCAATGTGTTTTTAGCGAGAGAATTAGGCATAAGACCGCTTGGTACAATGGCGCATGAATATTTGCAAGCCTTTCAAGCTTTAGGACCAAGGCTCATAGACAGCCAAAAAATAGCACTAGATGTTTGGGCTAAAGAATATCGGGGCGACTTGGGAATTGCATTGACAGATGTCGTTGGTGTTAACGCATTTATTCGGGATTTTGATCGTTATTTTGCCAAATTGTTTGATGGCGTCAGACATGATAGTGGTTGTCCTTTTGAATGGGCAAATAAAATGATTGCGCATTATGAATCGTTGGGCGTTGATCCGAAAACTAAAAGTCTGGTCTTTAGCGATAGTTTAACTATTCCATTAGCATTTGAACTACTCGAAGTTTTTAAAGATAAAACAAATCCGGTATTTGGCATCGGCACAGATCTCACCAATGATGTCGGCGTTACACCCTTAAGTATTGTCATGAAAATGACTCGCTGCAATGGCCAACCTGTTGCAAAAATCAGCGACAGCCCTGGAAAAACAATGTGTCGCGATAAAGAATATCTCACTTATTTAAAGAAAGTTTTTGCAATTCAATAAATCGTAATGCTTTTGCTTGGCTGAGTGACTGGTAACTGACAGTTAACCGCAAAGGTCACTCACTGCAACTTTCACCCATAATTCCCAAGCTTTTCTGAATTTTCCACGTGCCCAATATCGCCATTTGGTATCGAATAAGAACAACAAATTATTAAAACCATTACGTTAATCAGCTATTTT
>NZ_JBFDAH010000034.1:0-35597 GCF_040719265.1 Aliikangiella maris
TGGATTATTCTCATTTAATTCAGGCATTGCCAACAGCAAGGGTATCGGTGTTTTAATGTGTGCAATCACCGGTTCGGCAGCAAGCAACTGTAAATTATAAACCGCCAATTTTATAATTCGCTCATACTGAGCTGAAAAATATAAACCTTCGTCAATTTCAATTTGGATTTGTTCAAATAATTGAGAGGGAACCAAAGCTAGTTTGGCGGGCTCTCCCTGACTGTTAGAAAACTCACTTTCAGCGTAGGCGCAAATACCCGCTTTAAAAGAAAAATAATTCATTCGACTACTATCACCAATGGCGGTAATCAAATTGGTGGCTGCGATGTAAACTGAGGGATATTGCACGTTAAACTCCTTTTTAAAAAGTACTTTGGTTTCCGTTATATTGTTCGAGCTTGTCTTTTTTGGGTTATGTCTTGTTCGGTTATTTCTTGTTCGGTTATTTCTTGTTCGGTTATGTCTTGTTCGGTTATGTCTTGTTCGGTTATGTCTTGTTGGTGTTCTGCGTTGTGTGCAGTACAACACTCTTTCACTTTTTAGTTAGCTTATGTAGCTTATTGTCTAAAAACACATTAGACCAGCCAATTAATTAAAAAGCTGTGAACTAAATCGCATTACAAGTCACATTTAGTGATATTGGTGAATGTTTTAATATTAGATGACACACGCCAACGAAAAAAATGAAATGATATAATTTATTTTATCGTTTTCAACTCACCAATCATGACTAATTAATTTGCACTTCGCTGACGATTTATTTCAAAAAGACAAATTCCTGTAGCCACTGATACATTTAAACTCGATACGCTTCCCGCCATAGGTATATGAATTAATTCATCGCAATGCTCTCTGGTCAAACGGCGCAGACCACTGCCTTCGGCGCCCATGACTAATGCGGTTGGTCCTTGAAAACGAGTTTGATAGATATTACTACTGGCCTCACCTGCCGTACCAATTACCCACACGCCACTTTGTTTAAGCTGCGATAAAAACCGTGCCAAGTTAGTTACCTTAACGACCGGAACCGTTTCGGCAGCGCCGCAAGCGACTTTACGTGCAACAGGTGTTAATTGCGCCGATCGATCTTTGGGTACAACCAGCGCAGCAACACCTGCGGCATCGGCGGTTCGTAAACAAGCCCCTAAATTATGTGGATCGGTCACGCCATCTAGGACCAGAATTAAAATATTCGCTTGCTGCTCTACCAGACTAAGTAACTGATTTTCGTTGAGCGTTGCATCATGAACCTTAACCTCGGCAATTATCCCTTGATGATTGCCTTTAACCCAGTCATCCATTTTTCGTTTATCCATTCGCTGCAAACTAATCCCCATTTGCTGAGCAAGGTGTTCAAGTTGTGTCAGCGTTTTATCTTGTCGTCCTTTTTGTAAAAAAACCTGCAAGATATTTTGTGGAGCGCGAGATAACGCACTTTCTACGGCATGAATGCCAAAAATTTTTTCACTTTGAGTTGTCATTTATCGTTTACTTTTACGAGTCGTTTTTTTACCAGTTCGTTTTTTTGCTTTGCTGGAAGGCTTGCCCGATTGAGACTTTTTCGATTTAATCGCAGCATTTTTATTATTACCTTTACTACTTTTTCTTGCACCATTAGTACTTGCATTACCTTTGTCACTACGACTGCCTTTAGCCTCTTGGCCACCTTGGCGCGATGTATTTTTTCCCTTTAGTGAGGCCATCTTGGCACGGGCATAAAGTTTTTCACGCTCACTTTTTTTACGTACTGGCGTTTTATCATCTGCTAGTCGATGTAACAAGGTAAAATCAATCTTGCGTTGTTCGATATCAACCTGACTCACTTCAACTTGTAACTGATCACCAATGGTAAAAGTTTCCCGGCTACGTTCACCCACCATCTTTTGGCGTTTTTGATCAAAATGATAATAATCGTTACCCAGCTCGGTGACATGAATCAACCCTTCGACATACACTTCGTTTAAGCGAATAAATAATCCAAAGTTGGTCACGCTACTGACAACCCCGGTATATTCATTGCCAATTCGGCTTTGCATGTATTCACACTTGAGCCAGTCCATAACATCGCGAGTAGCCAAATCGGCATTACGTTCAGTTTGCGAACTGGATTGGCCAATATTTGATAAGGTAGCCAGATCGTATTGTTTTAAAACGGCTTTGCGTTCAGTTGCGGTTTGCAATTGGTCATCAGCAACCAGCGCTTTAATTATTCGATGCACAATTAAGTCAGGATAACGTCTAATAGGTGAAGTAAAATGCGTATAGGCATCAAATGCCAGTCCAAAGTGGCCTTCATTGGTTGGCGTGTATTCGGCCTGACTCATCGAGCGTAATAACATGATTTGAATATTTTCTGCATCGGGACGCTGCTGTACTTCTTCCAACAATTCGCGAAAAACCGCCGGTTTAGGATTGTCACCACCAATAATAAATAACCCCAGCTCTGCCAAATAACTGCGAAAAACTTCAAGCTTTTTCTCTTTGGGTCCTAAGTGAACTCGATACAAACCAGGCACTTTATGCTTTTTGAAAAACTTAGCTGCGGCAACATTGGCACAAATCATACATTCCTCAATGATTTTATGTGCATCATTGCGTACGACCGGCACAATCTTTTCGATTTTACGCTGCTCATTAAAGATGATTTGCGTTTCAGTTGTTTCAAAGTCAATTGCACCACGCTGATCTTTATAGGCAATGCGTGCTTTAAACAAATCATATAAGTGGTGGATTGGTTCAACCAAAGACTCGTATTCTTGCTTGAGCGACTCATCATTTTGCAAAATAGCCCAAACTTTAGTGTAAGTCATACGGGCACGCGAATGCATGACTGCCGGATAGAACTTACTGCGCGTTACTCTCCCCTGTTGATTGATGCTCATTTCACAGACCATGCATAAGCGATCGACCTGCGGTTTAAGCGAGCATAAACCATTAGATACCTGCTCTGGCAGCATTGGAACAACCGCATTTGGAAAATAAACCGAGTTACCGCGTTTAATCGCTTCTTCATCGAGAGGGCTTTGCGGTTTGACATAATGACTGACATCGGCAATAGCTACCCAAAGCTTCCAGCCCCCTGAGCGGGTTGGTTCGCAATAAACCGCATCATCAAAATCACGAGCATCTTCGCCATCTATGGTAATTAAAGGTAAATGTCGCAAATCGGTTCGGCCAGTCAGATCGCTTTGCTCAACTTCCAAAGGCAAATGCTGCAATTGATCATGAATTTCTTCATTCCAGGTATTGCGTATCCCATACTGTGCAATGGCAATTTCAATCTCCATTCCCGGCGCTAAATAATCACCCAGTACTTGAGCGACAGTCCCAACAGCTTTTGAGCGGCTTGTCGGCCGAGTTACAATGTGCACAACGACTACCTGTCCAGGTTCGACATTTAGCGGATCGTCAGGCGGAATCAATATATCCTGGCCAATTCTGGAATCTTCTGGGGTTACAAAACAAATGCCGTGTTCTTCATAATAGCGTCCGACAATTTGTAATGGCTCGCCATTGTCTAATATTTCAACAATACCCGCTTCAATACGCCCATCGCCATGTAGCTGCTTTTGCCTGACTAACACCCGCTCTCCCGGAAAAACCCGCCGCATTTCTCGGGCAGAAATAAACCAGTCGGGGCCGCCTTCATCAGGCGTGAAAAATCCGTAACCATCGCGATGGCCAATGACCGTTCCTTTCACCAAGTCGAGCTTATCAACAATGGCATAGGCGCCTTGACGACTGCATAAAATTTGCCCGTCACGCTCCATCGCCTTTAACCGGCGTGAAAGTGCTATCTCTTGCTCAATATCATAGAGGCCCAGATTGTATTGTATAGCTTTAAATTTGAGCGGTCCCCCAGCGTTTTCAAGCATTTTGAGTATAAACTCTCGGCTGGGAATTGGATTTTCATATTTTTTTGCTTCGCGATCAAAATGCGGATCATCGATGGGTTGTTCTTTTTTAGCCATAAAAGCCTGAATGATAATTTAAGAAAACAGAAATAGCTTGTTTGTCAACGTTTATGCCCGGTCACATAGCGTTAGCTGATTGCATTGAGCTAACTTTATTGAGAAACCGGTAACCATGACCAACAGTCTTGTGGCGCTAGTTTAACCTAAAAACGGAAAATCTTGGAACTTTGATTTTTTAGTCACTCAGCAATCGAGCACCCTCTTCCAAAATTAGACAAAAATGCATATTTTATAAACATCGTTATAATAAACAATCTCAATATTATATATTCTGAAAAGAAATTAAAAATTTTCCACTCATTAGCGAATAAACTCATCTATATTATCTTGACTCTTAATTCAAAAAATTAACTAAACTGTAATTAGAGATATCTGATTTACGTTCAACAATATGGTTTTTTAACAACATGAATTTAAAGCATAAAATCCTGTTTGGTGCGATTTTTCTAGCTACAATACCCGTAATCATTACTTCATTTGTGATTAGCCAACATGCCACTTCAAGTAGCGAAATATCACAACATGAATCAGCCCGCTCTCGGCTAGTTGCCGTCAGAGATATTACTAAAAGCCGTATCGAAGATTATTTTACGCTGATTCGTAAACAGGTCGATACGCTGAGCAAAAATAGAATGGTTGTTGAAGCGGCGAAAGACTTTCAACTTAGTTTTGGCAATTATAAAAGTGAAATAACATTCAATCGCAGCAATGCGCTCAGCCAGCTCAGTCAATATTATACCCAACAATTCGGTGCCGAATATCAGCAACGAAATTCACTAGACAAATCCCCCGAAAACAGTTGGTTAAACCAGCTAGATGATGACAGTATTGCACTGCAATTTAAATTGATCGCCAACAGTAACTTTCCACTCGGTGAAAAGGATAAACTGGCCGACATGCAAGATGCATCAGAATATGCAATTCATCACTCTCGCTACCATCCGGTATTCAGAGATTATTTACAGCAGTTTGGTTATTACGATATTTTTATCGCCGATATTAATACCGGAGATATCATCTATAGTGTTTTTAAAGAATTAGATTACTCAACTTCATTAATTAATGGTCCTTTTGCTCAATCAGGCATTGGGCAAGCTTTTAACCAGGCAAAAAACACCCGTGCAACCTATATTACAGATTTTAGTCCGTATAGTCCCTCCTATGAGGACCCCGCCGCATTTATCGCAACACCGATTTCAGATGCAGGAAGAATTATTGGTATTTTAATCTTTCAAATGCCGATCGACCGCATCAATCAAATAATGACTTACAATGGCAACTGGCAAACCATGGGCCTGGGTAATTCTGGTGAATCTTATATTGTTGGGCCAGACAAAAAAGCCCGAACACTGAGCCGCTTTTTAATTGAAGATAAGAATGACTATTTAAAAACCTTAAGCCAGTCAGGTCTTAGCGATGCCGTGCTAAAAGTGATCACCACCAAAAATACTAATATCGGTTTACAACCTGTCGAAACGCCAGGTGTCGGTAAAGCGCTAGCCGGGAGCGAAGGATTTGAAATATTTAACGACTATCGTGATATTCCTGTGTTATCGGCATATGCCCCATTAAATATTGAAGGACTTAACTGGGTTATTTTAAGTGAAGTCGATAAAGAAGAGGCTTTTTTACCTTCTCAAAAATTAAGTAACGATATTCTTTATGCCAGCATCATTGTTTCGATTATTGTCGCCACTTTCGGTGTGATATTTGGAATTTTCTTTGCTAAACGCATCACCCGACCAATTCTCGATTTAAGTACTCTGCTACAAAATATTCAAAAAACTTCAGATTTAACTATACGTTCAAAAAATCATGATACAGATGAAATTGGTGAAGCCTCACAGTCGCTTAATAAAATGCTCGAACAGTTTCATGATGGCATGCAACATGTTGCAAAATCATCAACACAAATTGCTCAAACAACCGAAACGACTTTAAGCATTAGTGCCGAAACGCAAAAGAATATTGACGAACAACGTACCTCGACCGAAATGGTCGCAACCGCGATTAATCAGATGACAGCAACTGTTCAGGAAGTGACCCAAAATATCAGCAAAACCTCAGACTCAGCCAACCGTGCTTTTCAAGAAACCTCTTCAGGTGACAAGGTTGTCAAACAAACCATTCAAGAAATATTATCCTTTGCTGATAATATTCAAGCTGCCGCTGATGCCATCGAACAGTTAGAGCAAGAAAGCGAAAATATAGGTTCGGTTGTTGATGTTATTAAAAGTATTGCCGATCAAACAAATTTGTTGGCCCTCAACGCGGCAATTGAAGCAGCGCGCGCTGGCGAACAAGGTCGCGGCTTTGCCGTTGTTGCCGATGAAGTGCGCACTCTAGCAGGACGCACTCAAGAGTCTACCGAAGAAATCAATAAAATGGTTGAACGCTTACAAAATGGCGCGAGCGGTTCGGTCTCATTAATGAAAGGCAACTTATCACAAATTCAGCAAGTGGTCGAACAGGCCCAAAAAGCCGGTAAAGCATTGACTAATATTTCATCTGCGGTAAATGAAATTAATGAAATGAGTACACAAATTGCTGTCGCTTCAGAACAACAAGTCAGAGTCACTCAAGATGTCAGTGAAAATATTATTCAAATCAACAGCATTGCTGCTAAAACCGTAGATGACTCGCGAAAAACCGCAAAATCAAGTCAATCACTAGCCGAACTGGCCGCAACATTAGAAAACCTGGTTCATCAATTTAAACTTTAGAAAAGTCTAATTCAGCAGACCTGATTCCACAGACCTAATTCAGCAGACCTGATTCCACAGACCTAATTCAGAGAATCTAGCTCAAATATTCAAATTCAGACATTCAAATTTAAAAAAATTAAACCCATTACAGGTTAGATCACGCTGACTAAAAGTAGCTCAATGCGCTTTATCATTATTTGTGAATTCTTTATAATTTGCGCAAGTAATATTTAAATCATGTGATTTAAAGCGCTTATTTGGAGCGTTTAATTTAAAGCCCCCAATTTCATCTTGAAATAACCCCAAGGACTTATCATTAGTGAGTAATTTCTCTGATTCTTTCGCATCATCGACAAAGCAACTATCTACACCAGTAGCAAAAACTAAACCTCATGCATTAGTTTATCATCAGCATCAGCGCAATGATCCTTACTATTGGTTACGCGACGATACACGGCAAAATCCCGATGTTATTGAACATCTGGCCGCTGAAAATGCTTACACAAAAGCCTTACTGGCGCCGACAGAAAAACTGCAACAAACTATTTATCAAGAAATTCATGACCGCCTCGATCCAAACGAGTCATATGTTCCTTATTATAAATCAGGTTACTGGTATTACTCACAATTTGATTCAGACAAAAATTATTTAACCCATATACGAATTGACGCAACGACTTTAAAAAAGTCAAACTTACCATCACTTGATAGCCTTAACGGTAAGATAGATGAAAAAAATCTCGTTGTTGAAAAAAATAGTTCTCTACAAACGAGTGAATTTGCAAAGTTTCAGCAGACGAAAGGACATCATTCTAAAGAACAAAAATTTGAAGTTCAGGAGTTTGACGTTCAAGAGTTTGAAAAACAAGAATCTGAAGAAAAACTCGCCGACAGCCGTTTTATTTATGCCGCATTATACGGTAAAAATTTATCCGACATTCAGTTACCTTATGATTTATTAATTGATGAAAATGAGCGAGCCAAACATTTTGACTATTATAATCTTGATACCCTGCAAATTAGCCCAAACCAAAAATATCTGGCATTTTCCGAAGACACAACGGGACGCCGCCAGTATCAAATAAGCTTAAAGCCTGTGAATGAACAATCAATATTCACAACTAGTTTACAGCATACCAATGGTCAAATTATTTGGGCAAATAATAACAAAACCATTTTTTTCGTTAATAACCATCTCGAGACATTAAGAGCATACCAAGTTTATCGTGGCGATATCCTGTTTGATAAGTTTGGTCATATTAAAGACTTTGTTAATGTTGCGCTAGTCTATGAAGAAACCGATCCAGAATTTACCATTTATATCGGTAAAACTCGCTCAGAAAAATTTATAACAATTACTGCCGATCAAACCAATAGCACTGAAGTTTTATTAATTGACGCAAATAAACCAGAGAGCAAACCCGAAATTTTTATTACTCGCGCGCCACAACATCGTTACCGAGTCGACCACATTCAGGCACTTTTTTTTATTCAATCTGATAATGACGCGCCCAATGAAAAAATTCTAACCGTCAGTGAAAGTCAACGATATAATAAAATAGCTTGGGATGAAGTTGTCCCACACCAAACCAATCGGTTTATTCAAGCCTTTGAGTTGTTTGCAACCTTTTGGGTTACTCACGAAAGAATCGACGGTATCGAGCAAATACTTATTCGACAGTTTAGCGGAGAGATTATTGATCAAATAACATTTCAAGAAACAGCCTATACAACAGGTATTGCCTGGAATGCACAAACTCATAGCACTAAACTTCGTTATTATTATTCCAGCATGACAACACCAGATTCTATATATGAATATGATATTGTCGATAAAAAAAGTACACTATTAAAACAAGATAAAGTCCTCGGCCAATTTGATAGTCAACATTATCATTCAGAAAGAATACGATTTAAAGTAAGAGATGGTGTTGAAGTGCCAGCCTCTTTAGTCTGGCGAAAAGACAGCTATCAAATCAATGGACAACATCCAATGCTTGTCTATGGTTATGGTGCGTATGGTGAAATTATTGATCCTTGCTTCGATGTCTCATTACTATCGCTGCTTGACCGCGGTTTTATATACGTCATTATTCATCCACGCGGTAGTAAAATGCTTGGTCAGTCGTGGTATGAGCAAGGCAAACTCTTCAAAAAGCATAATACGTTTCACGACTTTATCGATGTAACGCAAGCATTGGTCGCAACACACTATGCCGATCCAAATCGCGTTTATGCGCAGGGTGGCAGCGCTGGTGGGCTTTTAATGGGTGCAATCGCCAATATGGCACCTCATTACTTTCATGGTATAATTGCCGAGATGCCATTTGTTGATGTATTGACGACAATGTTGGATGAAACCATACCATTAACAACCTTAGAGTACGATGAGTGGGGAAATCCTAATGATCAATCGTATTATCAGTATATGCTAAGTTATTCTCCCTATGATCAGGTGAAAAAACAAAACTATCCGCACATGCTGGTTATAACCGGCCTACACGATTCACAAGTTCAGTACTGGGAGCCGGTCAAGTGGGTAGCAAAGCTGAGAGCCAATAAAACAAATTCCAATATGCTACTGCTCGATATTGATATGACAGCGGGACACCACGGCAAATCAGGCAGATTTGAATACTTTCAAGAAATCGCAAAGCAATTTGCTTTTATATTGCATTTAGCCAATCAATAATAAAAACAGGTAACCCATGATCGTTCCAATGGAAAAATTTGCAGCAAACTTATGGAAAGTAGATCAACCTAAATCAGCTAAATTTTATTTTTTAATGCTGATTGCCTGTCTATTAATTCTCCTTTCATTTCAAGTATCAGGCTCGCTAACGCCCCCTCATCGATCATCAAGTCAACCAATTGTATTACAAGATAATTGGCAATTTTGCCCAGTACAAAACTTTCAGCCAGATGTCGATTTGGCAGTATTAAATTGTCAACCTATTAAACTACCAATTGGTTGGGAGAGCGTACAAAAAAATTATGACGGTTATGGTCTATTAACGACCACATTTGAAGTACCAAAGACGTTCGAAAATGAAGCACTCGCAATTTTTATTGCTCGCCTGCGTGATGCAGACAAGCTATTTATTAATAATAAACCCATTGGCGAAATGGGTGAATTTCCACCAAACTTTCAAAAGGCGGTGCTGTATTCGAGACTCTATCCTATTCCACACAATATTATTGAGTTCGGCAAAACCAATAGCATAAAAATCTGGATTTATAATGATGCTCGTCCAGGTGGTATTACTCACTCTGTCCCCATTATTGACAGTCAATTCAATTTATTAACTCAATTTTATCTTGATAACTACGGTAATATCGCATTAATGCTAATTCTCACCGTCTTTAGTTTAATTCACTTTATTTACTATCTTTTTCATCGACATTCAATCGAGAACTTTACTTACGCCATTTTTTTACTTTGTTGGTCAGCATATCTTTTTACTTACAGCAATATTGCTCCACTAAGTGATATTTCAATGAACCTGTTGTTTAGAAGTAATGTTACCTTATTCTTTGCGATTTTCGGTCTGTTTCCACTCTTTATCTATCAGTTTTTTCGACAACAGATCCCGGTTCCGCTCAAAGCAATAATCGGCATTGCCTTAGGCGCAATTCCGATCAGCTTTATGTTGCCAGAGCCAAAGCTACTCTACTATCCACTTTATTTAATTGAAATATTAACTATCCCTGCGGTATTTTATATTTACTGGCTGCTCTACAAAGCACTGAAAGCACGTTTATCTTATGCCGTGCTAATGTCGACAGTTATATTGCTTTATACTTTGTTTGGCGGAATTGATGTAGCGGTTGATTTCTTACAGTTTGAAACATTAACCAATATTCAACTCTATGGGCCACGTGCATTAATTATGGTGTGTATCGCATTAACATTAATTGTGTCTCACAAAAACTTTGTTTACTTTAAAGATGCAACCATCGATAAATTAACCAATACTTTGCGCTATAGTGAATTTTTGCCCCGCCTCGATCAGGAGCTTTTTCGTGCCGATAGAGAGAATAAGTTATTAGCAATCATTATGGTTGACTTAGACAATTTTAAAGTCATCAATGATAAGTTTGGGCATATTCAAGGTGATGAGGTATTAAAACAAGTGGCAAGTTGTATTCAGGCACAACTGCGCCAGTTTGATTTGGTTTGTCGGTATGGAGGCGATGAGTTTTGTATCGCCGCACTGATGGATAATAAAAAAGAAATTCATCAATTTGTTGCGCGACTACATCAAGCAGTAAATCAGTTAAGCTTCGAAAAAGCAGGACAAACACAAGCAATTCAAGCAACATTTGGCGCAGAAATCAGAGTACCCAAACAGCAAGCCTCTCCTCAATCTTTAATTGAAAGCGCCGATGATTTGTTAATTATTGCGAAGAAAAAAACCAAAGGTACGGTATTTTGGCAGCGAAGTTATCCAAGAATTTCATCTGGATTTTCGCCACCAGTTGACGCTTAGTTCACTTTTACACTTTTCAACTATTTATTTGACTCAGTCAAATAAATAGTTGATGAAAAGAAGTTAAAGCGAGTGTTTATCGACTGACTTTATTATTAAATATGGCATCGATCATTTCGTTAATGCCGGGTTCTCTACCGTACATCATTACCCCCATATTAAATAATCGAGCTGCTGCTCGTCGAAATAGATAAATAGAAACAATCAAAAGTAAAATCGAAATGATAACCTCAAATGTATTTACACTTACTTCTGCCATTCTGATAGGCATTGCGGCAAATGATGTAATAGGAAAATAACTAAGAAACTGCATCGTACCACTTTGAGGTGAGTCATAAAGTGAATAACCTAAAAATATGGGAATGAGCGGAAACAACATCACGACACTACGTGAAGAATGGTTTGGGTCATCAATGGTAGCAGCAAAACCAGCTAAAAGGCAGTTCCACATTAATATACCCAAAACCATAAACAGTAGTAACAATAATAAATAATTAAATTCTATGTTTAGAGAAAAACCTAAATCAGGTACAGTTAGTAAAATAAGCTGATAAAAAATAAATGTGCTCAGTGCTGTAGTAATTAGCGACTTAAAACAAAGTAGACTAATGCCCAATATTTTTCCATCAATCCAAGTTTGGGGACTAATTGTAGATAGCATTTGCTCAGTAACTCTTTGTTGTTTCTCTGTAGTAATTGAAGAAAAAACATAACTAAAAACACTAAACACACTGGTAATTAATAACAACAAAGTCACTAGAACAAGCGGATGTCTATCATTATTGAGTTCATTCTCGCCTTTCACTCTCAATTGAAACTGATAAGGTGACAGTATACTTTCAAGTTCTTGGTCAGAAATACCAGCGGCACTCAAATACTTCGCTTGAGCAACCTCTGACATCCAGCTCTTAAAATCATGTAGCCACTTATCTTTTTCTTTCACATAAATGATCACTTGATTATCTTTATTGTAAACGATTGCATCAAACTGACTACCCAACTCATCCTCTATTAGATCCAGTCTGTCTTGAGAATAGTGAGTAATTTTAAAACGCTCATTCTCTGGCAGATTAAACTCTTCACTAGCAGCAATAACTTTGTTGTTTCTATCATCTGAAATATACTCTTGCCACATATTCACACCAAAGACGATAGAAAGCATAATCAAGTATGAAAGCAACTCCTGCTTCCATTTAAAAAACCGCATAAATTCCCATTTAGCGACGGTAAACACCTGATGCGAATATCTATTATTCATCATTATTCTCCATCTTCTTTACCACTTTTTCGACAGCCATTAAATATAAATCATGCAAATCGAAATGATCACTTTTTATTTCAAGAATAGTACCCAGATGCATTATTTTATCAATGACACAATTTAACGAAACCTCTTCCGATATTGCTAGTTGATACTCATTATCAGATATCATTTTGTAAGACATTATGCCATCCAAACTATTCAATTGTATTGTATCAACATTAGAACTAAAACGGACAATTAACCTTTTCCCACTTTGTAATTGCGCATGAACATCTGCTATAGTTCCTTCTAAAATAATTTCTCCTGAATTCATCAATATCACCTTATCAACTAAACGCTCAACCAAGTTCATTTGGTGTGCACTTAGCAATATAGTCATACCTTTATTTTTAAACTCTTTAATAACTTCAATAAGAAACTCTTGATTGATTGGATCTAGTCCAGAAAACGGTTCATCAAGTATAAGAACTTTCGGCTCATGAAATATAGCCGTAATTAATTGAACTTTTTGCTGGTTACCTTTAGAAAGCGATTTAACTTCTTCTTTTAGTTTATCAGACAGCATAAAACGCTCTAACCAATAGTGTAATTTTTCTGTAATAGACTTATTCGACAAGCCTCTTAACTTTGCAAAATATAGTATGTTATCTTGTACAGTTCGATCTAAAAACAGTCCCCTTTCCTCTGGCAAGTAACCAAGATACGCCTTGGGTACTGATGAGAAATTGCTATCTTGGTGTATAATTTCTATGGTGCCGCTGTCTGGTTTGGTTAGACCAACCAGCATTCGAACAATTGAAGACTTTCCAGCACCATTTGTACCTAGCAGAGCAACAATTTCTCCTTGGTTAACATTAAAAGAAACATTCTTTACTGCGGTTACTGATGTATATTTTTTAGTGGCATTTATAATATTAATTTGCATTATTCATTCCTGACTAGCAAAGAGACCATTTTTTATAAAAAAAATACGGCATAATATTTATTTTATTTTGCAACTATCTAAAACAATAGCGTTTAAATATAAGTCTAATAATTATAAGTCCACCATCAAACAAGGCAAGCATAACTTAGTATGCAAATATTTCAGCATTGCTTTTAACACGAAAATTAGTAATTTATTCTTTATAATTCTTACAACTACTCTCAACAAAGACTTAACTGGGTTGACAAACTAAAATTCAAAACAGTACTAATAATATTCAACATTTTATAAATCTTCCCTTTGACATTTATAGTTCTTCAGTTCTTTATCAATCTAAATCACTAAAAACAAAAACTGTAAACTATTCCAAACCAATTGCTTCGATTGTACATAGCGACCAACCATTATAATCAGGGTCAACATTATTTTTAACATAGTAAACTCTGACGGATTGCTTAGATATTTTTGCAGCAAGTATGATAGAAAAAGTTCTATCCGCACTTTTTTCATTGGCAACGTCCAAATATCCCCCTGAATTTCCATAACAGCCGGGCATTGCATTGGCGCCAAATCGAATATATGGGGAATTGCCTTTCGAGCTTGAATAGATAGATTCTACCGTTGTTACAGGGCTACTTTCGGCAGCTTTTAAATTATAAGTGACTAAAAATAATATCGAAAATTTGATAAGTAATTTAAGAAATAAATTAAGTGTTTGTTTAGACGTGTGCTGTAGCATGTGTTTCATTTTACCATGATCCTCATAAATAGTGTTTAGCGGGATTGAATAAAACAAAACTTCTTCGTTCCCTGAAAATTGTAGATATATTGTATAAAAAAATTAATTTAAAAAATTAAAATTAGTGAAATGAATTATCTCAAACTTTAATTAGACAAACAACTCCCTTAAATTAAATATGATAAGAATTAATTTATTCAAACACTTACCATACTTAAAAATTGCGTAAGTCATCAAAACTTAAACCATACTTCTGTAAAACCTGTTTTAAGCGGTGAGAATCATTGGTCGACTTCTTATTTAAACGTGAAACATTAAATAATTTTCTACCTGCTTCGGCCATTGACTGTGAATGTTGACATACTTCGATGATAGCGCTCAACATAAACTGATCGAATAAATCAATTTGTGTGGCATTATCACCTAATAAACTTTGTACAATTTGTTCAGGGTAAACCGACGTTTGCTCGTTTTTCCAATCATTTTTAAGACGTTCAATTTCATCAATAACTAACTTTTCTGAAATTCGGCCGCCTTCAGACAAAGTTGCCATACGCGTAACACTTGAATTGAGATCTCTAAAGTTTGCTTTCCAGGTTGCCGCAGGAGACATTGCAAATGTGAGATAGCGTTCTCGAGCAGCTTTATTAAAGCTGACTAAAAAACCAGCCTTATTCGTAAATTTTTGTAACTCATAGTCTAGATTTGGCTCGAGATCTTCAATGCGATCTTTAAGCGATGGTAACTGGTAACACCACAAATTAATTCGAGCCAACAAGTCTTCCCTAAAAAGTCTGTCCCTAACCATTTTATTCAAGTCTCGATTAGTACCTGCAATTAATTGAAAGTTACTCTGTACTTCAAAATCTGCACCTAAGGGTAAATAGCTTTTTTCTTCTATTGCTCTGAGTAACATCGCTTGCTCATCAAGTCCTAATTCGCCGACCTCATCTAAAAATAAAAGACCCGAGTCAGCTTCAAGCAATACCCCGTTGCGCGCCGAATTTGCACCAGTAAAAGCACCTTTTCTATGACCAAATAGTGTCGACATGGCTTTGTCGCCATGTAAAGTCGCACAGTTTATAACAATTAATTTACCCGAAATTTGGCCACGTTGCTTTTTTAGTTCATAAATTCTTTTCACCAATTGAGTTTTACCTGCGCCTGTTGGACCAGAAATCAACATCGGTTCACAAGAAAGTACAGACACTTTTTCGAGTTCGGCTATCATCTTATTAAACTGCGAATTTTGGGTTTGTATACCCGACTTTAAATAATCAACGCCTTCAATACGTAATTGATTAAAGCGCGAGGCAATTTGATCATATTTCGACAAATCCAAGTCAATAATTTGGAATTTACCCACGCTGGGGTTATCTTTGTTGCCTGGTGAAGTTTGAAATAACTTGCCTGGTAAATAGTGAGTTTCTGTTAGCAAATAAAGACAAATTTGCGCAACGTGAGTTCCTGTTGTGATATGAATCAGATAGTCTTCTTCATCGACATTAAATGAATACTTTTGACTAAAATCAAAAAGTTCACTATAGACCGCGCCAAAATCCCAAGGATCACTAAAACTGACTTCATACAATATTACTGTCGTTATTGGTGAAACTGTGGCGATATCTTCTTTAACTTGTTTAGCAAGATTTTTAAAATTAGCTTCATAAAGCAAGATTAATTTATTAATCGGTAATTCAGTTTGCTGGCAAAGTGCAACAGTAGGCCGCCATTTTTCCCACCGCTTGGCATTTTTTCCTCGTCTGTCGAGATTAGTTCCAAGCAGACTGATCACTGTAGTTGCCAAATTATCATCTCACTGAATTAGATTTTGAAGCAGTCATCTTACTTAAGCGAGCGATTTAGATCAACTAACACATCGAAAAGCCTATCAAATTAAATACTGCTCTATCATAATCGATATGGCAGCCTTGTAAGATTAACTCATTTGATAGCGACTATTTACTACTTTATTTTTTTAAACCGATTATTTTCAAGCGGTTAAACTTAGAAAATTAAGTTTTTAATTTTATGCAAAAAACTGGCACAATAATCGCTAATTTTTATCTTTCAAACCAATGAATGATAACAACTGTAAGACTCGACACTGGTTTAATAGAGAGCAGTTCTCGGGACAAAAGGAATTCGTTGCATTACCCAAAACAGTAAATAACCTCAAGGACAAAGGAAAACTATGACATCTCGCCCAATACTTAATATCAATGGCGCACTCGGCGAAGGCGGCGGACAAATTTTACGTACCTCACTAACCTTGGCAGCTTGCTTACAGCAGCCTATCAGTATAAACAATATTCGTGCTGGACGTAAAAAGCCCGGACTACGTCTTCAACATCGAGCTTGTATCGATGCGGCACAACAGGTATGCAATGCTAAAGTATCGGGTAATGAAATCAACTCAACACAAATTGAATTCATACCTGGTCCTATTGAGTCAGGGCAATATCAGTTTTATACCGATACAGCCGCCAGTACAACTTTAATATTTCAGACAGTCATGCCAGTTTTATCTTTGGCCAATCGGTTGTCTAGAATTGAATTAGGTGGTGGTACTCATAATCCCTTGGCCCCGAGTTACGAATTCCTAACTAAAAGCTTTTTGCAAGTAATAAGAAAAATGGGAATCTGCATTGATCACCAAATTTCAGCTTTTGGATTTTTTCCTGCCGGCAAGGGTGTATGGCAAGCAACGATCAGTCCGCGCACAACAGGCATTGCACTTAATCTGAATCAACAAGGTAAAATAATTAGCCAAAAGGCCACAGTTTATCACTCTTTAATACCAACTCATGTGGCAGCCAGAGAGCTAGCACAGATAAAAAAGCGACTGGGATGGACAGGGGCTCAATTGGCTCACCACCCTGCTCGTTCGGTCGGCTCAGGTAATTTAATTTCTTTAGCAATAAATTTTGAAAATTTATCAGTCGTCTTTGATGCAATTGGACAAAAAGGCATTTCAGCTGAAAAGGTTGCAGACAATGTCATTAAACAATATTTAAATTATGTAAAATCAACGGCGGTTGTCGATGAGTATCTGGCAGATCAATTAATGTTGCCGATGGCCCTATTTAATGGTGGACGCTTCATAACAGCATCATTGAGTCAACATGCGATTACTAACGCCTGTATCATTAATCAATTTATTCCTGAAACGATCACGATTACGCCACTAGGTATGGGACTTCATCAAATTATAGTGAATGGGCTAAACTTACAACCCGGTTGATCGCTTTGTAAAATTGAAGCCTAACGGTTTTAAATAACTATTTGTATTTGCATTTTGGCTTAGGCCCAATATAATGGCGCATCAAATATCATGTATCTTAATTATTTTGATACTTTTAACCCAATAACCCAAACAACTGTTGCTATATGAGTAAAGATTATTTCAACAATCTAAACAACATTTAATCGCTTCCATCAACTGGAAGCAAAGACTTTCGGTTTGATGATATCTCTCGAATACATGTATTCGAAATCCATCACTGATATTTACAAACGCTTTGATTTGATTACAACATCAATGATAGCCAGCCTGTTTATTTAAAATAGATTAGCGTAATCGTTAAAGGCATCAGGACCAACAATTTCTATGTTTTAAACTGGCAGAATACGAGTGCCTGACAAACCGATTAAATATTTTTATCTTAGGGAGAAAGCAATATTGCATCGAATTAGCATAATAAATTTATCACTCTATGTTTGAGTATTTTACAAATTAAAACATATCACTATTCTCTAAACGGGAAGGAATAGACTCACCAAAAAAAACACGTAACACATTGTTTTAATTTGATTTTTTATTTGTTTTTTATTGTTTTCAATTGCATCCCAATGAGAATGATGTTTTAATACGCCACATTACTAAACAACAAAAATATATCCTGAAATGCTCAAACTTACAGCCTTAAATCATTTTAGCAATCTATTTGCTCTGTATTTTCTACAGATGCGATCGCTTGTGCAATGCTTTGTTAATGCTGTAACAACTTATGCAGAAATAAAAAGTACTCGCATAAAATCAGGAGAAAATCAGCGTTAGCCTTAATGATCTATTGAGGCTGCGATAACAGCCTCGATTGAAAAAAGCCCGGTCGAGTTCAATCGCCGGGCTTTTTTTATCGCCGTAATTTATGTTGCACCACCTTCGTCAATAAAAAACCTCATTTTATTGCTGCAACATTTATTTTTTATACAACAGAACATCCATCATTGAATGCCGAGGTTTAATGAGACAGTTATGACGGTGTAAGTCCGTACTCGGGGTTAATTTTATTGGAAAACGTTGCGTTTTCCTCATTAGAAATCCAGCAATTGGAATTCAAGGACAATTAAACAAGGATGTATATTTAAACTCTACTTATTTAGTAATTGGTATTGCTTTTTGTGTTGTCACTAGAAATTCATCGTTTTTAGATAAAAATACACTAAACTTAAGGTTAAGTTATGCGATCCCGATTGTTAATCAGCTTAAAATCAAAAGGAGAAAGTAAGATGTCAGCACAAATCTTACGCTTAAATAAAGCCGGTCAAGCAATGGAATGGATAGGCATCGAAGAAGCCGCTTGTTTATACGCCAAAGAACAGGTGTTATGGACTTATGGTGAATTATCGATGAGATTGCATGGAGGTATTTCTCGATTAACAGGCAAACAATCTTTTATTGATATTGCTTCAGTTATCGCAACAGATGGTGAAATTCACCTGCATGATATTCAAACCCCCAAGTTGTCCAATATTTCACTATTTCAGCGTGATAGACACTTATGTTTATATTGTGGAAAAAAATTTGGTCGTTCAATGTTAACTCGAGATCATGTTATACCTCGAGCTAGAGGCGGAGAAGATACTTGGGCAAATTGTGTTTCTGCCTGTAAAGCCTGTAATAATCTTAAGGCCTGTCAAACACCAGAAGAAGCCGGTATGAAATTATTAGCCGTTCCTTTTAGACCGAATAAGTGGGAATATCTCGCGTTAGCTAATCGCAACATTTTAGCTGATCAAATGGAGTTTTTAACTAAAGGTTTTTCTCATCATATGAGAGCAATGAGTTAGTTTAAATAAGAGGCTCTAAATAATATCAGACAAATAAACGTGTTTAACTAAGACTTTAATATACATGGGATTCTATAAATTCCCAAAGAAAATCATAAAACTCGTTAGGGTTATTTGATACATACAACTAAGTTATCGAATAACCGCTAACGATTTAGCTAAATAGTTAATTAGTCTATATTTCAATTGCTTTTAAACTGACAATTAGCTTTTTTGAGCAACTAATTTTTCATCATACCAATCAGACATATCATCATACATTTCGCCTTTCATAATATAGTAAGGCGCTTTATGATAAATTTTAATATCATGAAAAGGGTCAGTTAATATTTTAGTAAACCATACACAACCAGACTGAAACCCCATGATAAAAAACAAATGAACTGTTCTGAAGACCAATGCCCCCATTCCAATAAATAACCAAGTTAAAGATAGATTATATAAATATCCGTTGATTCCTTCTCTCGCTTGAAGCATACCTAACATCGTTGAATCATAATAAAGAATCACAGGAGCAATAACCCATACTGAAAGTAATATAACTTTTCTTCTTAAATTATAACCAACCTTAATACTTTCTTTAAACTCGTGACTAGCTTCGTTCACCTGATCATAAGTTTTTGGTTCAAAAAAGAAATGTCCAATCTGACGAAGAATCATCGCCAATAACCAGCCAATCATAACAGCACTTACCGGGTCAATAAAAAGTAAAACATAACTCGTTAAAAAGCAGGTTGCACTAATCAAATGCAGGAATTGATTAATCCGGTTATGATGATAATAACGATGGTCATCCCAACGTTGTTTTTTCAGTTCTTCGTAAAATTTCATTGCTATTCACCTTCTTTAATTTTAAATTTCCAATACAAATTCATCCTCAGGCTAAAAACAAGCCTCGGTTTTTTTATAAATATCAGTTTTGCATGACGTCGCTCTCAATTAATAACGGTTGTCCCATTTTAATCTCTTGCCCACTTTCAATATCTTGACATAGATTAAACTCACCAGTTGCAAAGACAATAATTGTTGAGCCATGCTGAAAATACCCAAGCTCATCACCTTTACCAAATCGCGCATCGCAATTAATCAGGTTAGGACCTTTATATTTTAAGTCGAGAGTTTCATCCAGACAGTGTAGTTTCATACTAGCGACTAAAATAGCTGCAACTGGAACTAGTGTGATACTGCCGGTTTTGTTTAACAACAATTCAATAACGACTCTTTCATTTTTACAATAAAGATTTTCGATACACTTCAATGCAACCGGATTAACATTCCAGGTATCTCCCGAAATGTAATTTAGCTGCTTTACCTTGCAGTCAGTTGGCGCATGAAAGCGATGATACATACTCGACTTTAAGCGCAAAGTTACATAAGTGCCGTTTATATACTTATCGCTTAATGATTTATCCGGGATAAGATCACTTAATTCATACGGAAAACCTTTAGTCTGAAACAGTGTCTTACCATCGAGTTTGCCACAACTACCAACAATCGCATCACAAGGACTGACAATAATATTTTCGCGATAATCGATTTGTCGAACACCTTCTTTTAGTTGGCGAATAAAGCATTCTCTTAAACTACCAAAAGATTGTTTTTTCGCTTCATGCAGCTTTAGGTCATCAACAAATAGCGACCATATTTTAATAGATAGACGCGTCAGCCAAATACTTTCAATACCACTATACCACCCCATAAATCGAGTCAGTAAGCGTCTAGGAACTCGGTTAGTAATTAAAAAATTTAACCTCTCTGCAAATGTCAGCTCATTAACGGGTTTGATGGTTGTGTCAGGCGACGATGCGTTTAGTGTTTTCAATGGTAGCTTCACTTATATCGATAGTTGTTTCATTGATTTCTATTTGATTAATATTCACCGGTTCATCGCGAAGCCCGAGGTCAAATAAAAATTGCTGCATAATTGGCTCAGCCTGATAGGATTTAGCCCGATTTATTGCACTTTCAGCCATTTTGCTATGCTTTTGTGGATGAGAAAAATGATTAATGATGTAATCGCTCATCTGTTGATTATTTTCAACCAAGTAACCATTATCATGATGCTCTATTAAATCTTTTGGACCTTTACAATTAAAAGCAATGACCGGCATACCATGACTGAAGGATTCTAGAATAACATTACCAAACGTATCAAAACGTGACGGGAAGACAAACAAATCCAAACCAAGGTACAAAGCAGAGAGTTGTTCGTGACTTTGCCAACCTAATAACTTAGCCTCAGGCAAAGCTTGTTGAAGCTCATCAGAATCAGGGCCCGATCCTGCAATAACAATTTTAATGTCTGGAATTGATTGCTTAACTCGCTTTAAAATTTCGGGGAGTTCAAAAATACCTTTTTCGCGACTGATACGGCAAGCTAAAAATAGTACAGGTGTATCCTCACTGCAATCAGGGAAAAGTGATTTTTTATCAATCGCTTTAATTGAATAATCTCTTGGCTTGGTATGATGCGCAGTTAAAAAGACTTTTTCTTTTTCTAACTGCATTTGGTATCCGGTTAACCAGTCTTTGTGCTCATTATTTAATACAAACACCCCATTATATTGCTTGTACAATAATCGAAGCAATCGACGAATCCGATCTCTCTCGTGTTGATTAAGATTAGTTGTATGTTTAATAAAATCGATCCAATCGGTATGCATAAAGAAATAACAGGGAACATTAAACATTTCTTTTAAGAATAAAGACACCAGAGCCATTGGACCTTCGGTTGAGCAAATAATGCGGTCATAACCACCAGAATAAAAAATCCGAGCAATTTCCATCAGATTTGGTATACGAATTTCCTGTTCACCATAATTAGGCAAGCTAAAACTGGTAATTGGAGGCAATACCATTAAGTGGTCTTCTTCTTGCGCACTATCGTGACAAATTAAAAAATCAATTGGTAAGTCAGCACGCTGAATTTCTTTTAGTTTTCCTGAAAGCGAATTTGACACACCATTTTTATCTTTTAGGGTATCGGTTAAATAAAGCGCTCGTTTACGGTGGCTATTTTTTCCTAAATGATTAGCAAACTGATTTAAGAAATCTCTATTTTGGTAAAGCAATCGAGTGCTTGCCAATGTAACCCCCGTTAAAATAATCGTCATTAAAACGGGAAATGATAAATTATCCAATAAGTCATTAAAATTGAGGCCGCTAATATCTTTAGGTCTTTTTTTACTGGTTTTACTTGAAAACAAAGCGGTTACTTGACTTGGAATTTCAAATTTACGAGTCAGCTCTTCTGTTGAAAAACCTTCGAGAACGATTTTATCTTTAACGAACGACGTCTTTTTAATTCGTTTAACAATCAAATGATTAAGCTGAGTAAATAATTCGGTAATTGATCGATTAACGGTATCAACAAATTTCTCAGGAGAAACCTTTTTACTATTAGCGATATCTTCTAGATACTTGATACAGAATTTATAGTCTTTTGAAATTTGCCACTGCAATAGTTTGCTTGGCTTTTTACCTTGAAGTGCATCATGAATAAATTCAAAAAACTTCATTGTATGTTTATGCTTTTGCATTTCTAACAGCAGATTGCTAATTGCAAAGCAGGATAATTTATCTTTGGTTTCACCATAATGCAAAAAGATTCGCATCAAACCAGGATCTTTAATTTTTGTCGCAATTTGCGTAAAGTAATCCAGCAATGCAATATTTAACTTTTGGTTTTCACCGACGTGACCAAACGGACTGATATTACCTTGTTTAATGGCTTCAAGTGCCAATTCTGAAGGATTACTGAACTTTAATTTTTCTTCAAGATTTGGCACATATAACAGTGAACCACATTCACCAGCAAAAATTCCCATATGATCATCAGAACCACCAGTTAAAATTTTAGGCTTTAATGGATTGACACCAAAATCAGCCGGATTTAATTGATGCTTTTTTGCATAAAATTCAATTTTTTCTGGTGTTAAACTTTGCACCCAGTTGAGCGTTAAAACACTTTGCCATAAATCTCGTTGCCCATTAAGTACTTCAAATCGCTGAAACATGACAGCTAGCTTTTCAAAAATAGCCAACTCAATTTTTTCGTTGCGCGTATAAAAATATAGCGGATGCGGCAAAATTAATGGGATATCCCATTCAGCAGCATAACGAACAAAGTCATAGATGTTACTGCGCTTTTGATTTAGTATTTCTTCTTGTTCTGGCGTAAACCCATAAGTGAGCACATGCACAAATAACTCGTACTCAGGAAAGTAACAAGTAAATTCAGCCGCGACTAAAACATCCACACCTTTTTCAAGCAATTTCCAACACGATCGAGCATTGTTGTGATTAGTGACCGTTAGTACGTCACAACCATTATCATTTAACAACTTCACCAACTTTTTAGTCTTTAACCAGGTTTCTGGAAGACCAAGTATTCGCCCCCATAATTCATCTGGCACATCACTATTTCGATCATGACAGTGCAAATCAATCTTCAAACAGTCAGCACGCGGAAATCGTTGCGACTCTTTTTGTAAGTATTGTTTGAACTCTGAATCAAGTGATTGTCTAAAATCACTGGTACTGCTCTGATTAAACAAATGAATCATATCTAACTAACTCTTTTTATCGTCTCTTTATCACTCTTGTAAACAGGAGCAGCGGGCGAAGAAATTATCTTGCTAAGTATCGGAAATTTTGCACGTAAAATATCATTGAGCATTAATCGCTGAATAACTTTGTTACTATAGTTTTCTGGTTGCCACCACCATTGGTCAGCTTGCATTTGTTCGACCGCTTGAATAAAACAGTCACAAATATTTTCAAAGTCTTCTTCTGACACATTAAATGGCATAATGAAGCGCCCAGTTCCAATCCAGGCTAATTCCAGATTGTTGGCACGCAAATAAAATTGCAGCATCCAGTTAAAGCGGCTAGGTAATAAATAGATTACTGTCAAAATGGTATGCATACTTTCAATTTTAATCGGTAGGTTTTTAGCCGCTAATTTATCATTCCAGCGTTGTACCCGTTCATTCCAGATAGATTCAATCTGACTGTAATGCTGTTGTATTTCTGGGGATTCGATACGATTTAAAAACTCATTCATCGTTCCCATGACGTAGGGGTGAGAATTAAATGTTCCTCTAGCAAAAGAAACAAATGCAGGAGAGTCATCTTTAAAGCGCTTCATTAGGTGATGCTTACCACATAACACGCCGATTGGTAGACCGCCTCCTAAGGTTTTACCATAAGTTACCATGTCGGCCTGAACATTAAAGTATTCTTGTGCGCCACGGTAACCCAAACGAAATCCGGTAAAGATTTCATCAAAAATCAATACGATATTTCTTTGCGTACAAATATTGCGAATACGTTGTAACCAATCTGCATATTTTTCACGATCAAAGTGTGTTGCGCGATTGCTGGCTACCAGTGTTGAGTCACTGGGCCCGTCCGAGTTTGGATGAAACGCCTGAAGTGGATTAATGAGTACACAAGCAATATCTTTACGAGTTTCTAAAACTTTAATCGTCGCTTCACTAAACTCGCTCAAGGTGTACACATCATTGACTTGACGTTGATTACCAATACCTGGTTGAACACCATCCCACCATCCATGATAAGCCCCACAAAAACGTACCAGATGCGAACGCCCAGTATGATAACGAGCAAGCCGCACAGCTTGCATAACCGCTTCAGTCCCCGACATATGAAATGAGACTTCATCTAACCCGGCAATCTTTTTAATTTTTTCAACATTTTGTTGAATCACAGGGTGATAAGGACCGAGAACAGGCCCTAAATCCTGAACTTTCTCTGCGCCCTTTTGAATACAGTCTTTATAAAAGTCATATCCAAAAACATTGACGCCATATGATCCTGAAAGATCGTAACGCCAATTGCCATCAATATCTTTAAGTTGAACACCTTTACTTTCATCAACGATTGAACCGAGTAGTAGCTCTTTGTGTAACACATCTCGAAAAGGAAACGGAATACGATATGCGCTGGTAAAAATAATATCCGAAATAGAGCTTTTTATTTGTGATAAAAAAGCAATCGTTTTAGGAGAGCTGCTATTAGCATGATTCTTTAACTGTTCTAAGGCTGCTTTTCTTTTCTGCTGAATATCTTCTGGCGCACCATCACACGCAAAAAAGTATTTTTGATCATAAGAAAAAAATGGGATCTGCTTTGCAATTCGTCTTGACCACTTGGAGTGTCCACGAAGCGATGGATGTTTAGCACGTGATAGTCTTAATCGAATAAAGATTCGATAAACCAGATATATGCCAATAACAGATGCAGCTAATTCGGTATACAATTATTCAACTTCCAATTATCTATATTAATAGTGAAAATTAGCAGAGAAATATGTAGCTTTTATGACGCATTAGATCCATAACTAGCGAAGTGTGACACCCATTTATATCTTATGTAGGAATATGACGAATCCTAAAAATGAACAATTTTGATAGTGTTTGTGCTGCTAAAAAATATCACTAGACATTAACAGGATAATTTTTTCTTTATGTAATAATGAGTTATTCTATTAATGTTGGCTTAAGCTTTATTCATAAAACTTATCGGTCATAAAAACCGAATAAGAAAAAAATTAATTGTGACAAAAATACGACAGATTTATTTAAAAAAAATGACTGTCACAATAAAATCCCAATATTGAAAAACCTGAATTGATATTTCACATTTAACTGGTGTATTCCATCAATTAGGTGTACGCCATTCTAGTTACTTTTAAAAGCAATTTTATACTTTTGATGTTGACTTTTAATGTTTGCTTTTACCAAAAGTCTTTTAATCAATTACTTCATATCTGTGACTTCATGGTCAATCGTTTTACCAGAAATTCTGGTATAGGCATGACGAATACCATTGAACTCCCTTACCTCTTTATAGATAGTCTGAATGATTTATTGATGACAATAACTCACTATATGCTTCACATCAAAAACCACTTAAACCTCAAAATTGGCAAGTGAATGGGGTGCTAACGTCGATTTTTATGAATTTACCTCTTCTTAAATGGTTGTTTTTTGTTCAAAAAAAGGAAGTGCACGTTACGTTCTATTGCGTTCATCTCATTATTGTGATTAACCACTCATGACATTGTTCAGTCCATTAGTTGAACCTATTCAACTATTTATATATAAGGCGATTGCCATTATTTGAGATTTTTGCTTTCCTAGCTATGTTTATCGCAAATTTCCTTGGAAAAGAGAGGTAAACACTCCTAAGTAGTTATGACTAATTTAGTATTATTCTAAATTAGTATATTAGGCTCTTATGTTATTTCTTGGTAGATCTCAAAGTAGATCTTTTTAGACATATGCCAACTTGTGTATTCAAAATTGGTGTATGTCTTTTTTCTTTCAGTTACTATTACAAATACTCCTGAAATCAGATCTACAGTTATATGTTGAGTATCTTCAAACGAGTTAAGGCTCTGAGAACCAGTTTTACAATAAAGAATATAATTGTACTTTTCTTAATCAACTGCTTTTTTGCACTACTCTATAGCCTCTATTTTGAGTTTATTGGCACCAGTCCCAGTGATCTCAATTTTACCCAGATATTACTTTTTTATATTAAAACACTTAATTTGACGGGTTTTTCTCTCACTATTACCTATTTATATTTTTCGAAAAATCCAGAATCACCACTCACACCAACACAACTTGCCTATATTGGCGCAACCGGTGTGGTTATCAGTGTTATTTTAAACAGCATTTTTCATGACTGGAATCAAACGAAGCTTCATCCCGTTTTAGAAGCGATTTCTTATATGCTGATACTCATGCTGCCAATTTATTGGTCTTTTTCTATTATTTATTTTATTAAGGGGCAGCAGGCAAAACCGCAATACCAAATGCTACGTCAGGAGCTTGAGAAACAATTTGCCGAGCGCGATAAGCTGGAGATGAAATTACACTTACTTCAAGCACAAATAGAACCTCATTTTTTCTTTAATACGCTGGCTAATCTGCACAGTTTAATCGACTTTGAACCACAAAAAGCAAAATTATTGCTCGAACATTTAACCGATTATTTGCGCAGCAGTATTCCACTTTTTCAAAAGAAGTTTATCTATCTTGAAGATGAAATCGAATTAATCAGACATTATCTCAATATTCAGAAAATTCGATATTCAGATAAACTCAGATACAACATATCATCACCGCGAAAGTTTCGTTTACATCCGGTTTTACCCATGTCGATTCTTACGCTGGTAGAAAATGCAATCAAGCATGGTATTGAGAAAAATCGCGGAATGGGTAAGCTTGAAGTGATTGTCAGTATGCATAAGAAAAGAAAACTAAAAATATCTGTGATAGATACAGCCGGGCTGCTCAATAAAAAGCCCACGGGTACTGGCATTATTAATTTGAAATCTCGCTTGAATGTCGTCTATGGTAAAAATGCTTACTTGAATTTTTACTGTGAAAATAATAAAAAAACCGTTGTTGATTTGATTATTCCCTTGGATTTGTAACCATGAATATTAAAATATTAGTCGCCGAAGATGAGCTTATTTTACGTACCAGTCTCATTAAAAAGTTGAACAAATACTGGCCAGAAGCAGAAATTATCGCCGAAGAAAGCTGCGGACTGGATGCGTTAAAATCAATCAATGAACTCAAACCTGATGTCGCCTTTTTAGATATAAAAATGGGCGACCTGACGGGGATTCAAGTCGCTAATAATATTGAACACCCCTGCCATATCATATTTGTTACAGCTTTTGATAAATATGCCATACAGGCTTTTGAAAGTGGTGCACTGGATTACTTACTCAAACCCTATTCTGATGACCGACTTTATCAGTGTATCACACGTACTAAAAAGCTCATGAATAGCCAACCATCAGCGGCGAGTCCTGTTGTAGAAGAAACAACACTTGATTCAGGAAAATACCTTTCTCGTTTAAGAGTAAAAATCGGTAGCAAACTCTGGTTTTTACCTGTTGATGATATTATTTGTTTTAAAGCAAATGGTCGATATGTCAAAGTTGTCACGGCAGAAAAAGAAGCCTTGATTGAAAGCTCTTTAAAAACACTTTATGAGCAATTATCTCCCGAATATTTTTGGCAGGTTCATCGTAGTACCATTATCAATATTAATTATTTAAAGTATGTGAATACCGATAAAGTAGAACATTTGCAGGCAATTATGGATCATCTGGATGAGCCAATTACCATTAGTCGCCGATTTAATCACTTATTTCGCTGAAAGATTTGCTAATCTACTAACACTTACCGGTGAAAAGTCGCATACTAAGGGCTAATATTGAATGCCTGAATCGCTCAGGCATATTAAATGAGTTGGTATAAAACCCAATCAATAAAATGGATTCTAGATAAAACAGATTTGATAGAATCAAGTAGCCACTCCGTTATCGTTATTGGAACCTTGTAACAGATTGACTATTTATCAACCTCATAAATAACCACCTGGATTTTTCCTAATAAATCATGCTCAACAACTTCAACATTAATAAAATTCATCCCTATCTTTTTCATAATTGCGATTGACCCCGCATTACCCTCTTCCGCCAGTGCAGTAATCTTGTTAACTGACTCAACATTAAACAATGCATTTTTAAAGTTAAGTGCCGCCTCTGTCGCATAGCCCTTACCCCAAAACTCTTTCTTTAAACGCCAGCCAATTTCAATGTTATTCCATTCGGGTTCACCGCTGAAAAAACCCATTGGTCGAATCAATATCCAGCCTAAATAGGTGTCATCCGGCTTAAGACCTATTTTCCAGAGTCCCCAACCTTGCTCAGCATTAAAGAAACTTTCCATACGAGGTATATATACCTTGTCGAACTCTTTTCGGGTTACCGGATTGCCACCATTAATGTATCGCAGTACTTCCGGATCGCTCTCTAACTCAAAAAGCATATCAGCATCATCAACCGTCAGTTGTCGATAACAAAGTCGCTCTGTAGCCTTTACAATCATATTCATCCTCGCTAGCTGCTCAAGTGTTTTTATTATTCAACATGAAAGAATTATATAGGATAAAAGCAATTAAAAATATCTTCAGCGGAGAATATTCAACTTTAAATGTCAGCAAACAAATTAACCATCTGTTAGATTAATTTATTCAACATAACGATGAATTAAATTAGAAGTACCAAGCAATAAGCTCATCTTATCTCTTTAATAAACCAGTATTAATTAACTGGTATTCATAGGTATACCGGCTACCGTTCTAGGTATCGACTATTGATAAATTAACTCGCTTAAGCAGGCTTTATTTGTAACATTTAGATTTCGGTAAATATTATTCGCATGCTTAGTTACAGTAGAGGGCTCTATATTTTGTTGTCTGGCAATTTCCTTATAGCTGTAACCTTTTGCCAACAACATGGCAATGGTATATTGCTTTTTAGTTAACTTTTTAATAACCCCGCCTTTGATCAATTGAACCAATACATTCTGATTTTGCTGCTTTATATTGACCAAAATATTATTACTGTGAAAAATTCTTTGCCAATCGGTACTGACATTTATTTGGGGAATCAACTGTCTAATTTCGTGCCATTGAATTTCTTCTTCCGCAAGACACGCTAAAAACTCACTTGATGCACTAATCAAAATACCCTGCCTGCTAGCCATAGCCATATATTGACTGTTCTTTTCTTTAGCGCTTTGTATCGTAAAGTTTAAGTTTTTAGCTTGTATAAAATGCGGAACGATTGCTTCAATTAATGCCATTTGATTTTGCGAAAAATACTTCGACGGTTTAACCGAATTTTCTGAAAGCGGACAACCAGACAAAGACAACGGGCAAGCCGTCACTGAAGAAGTTTCAAGATTTATCGTTGTGCGGTTCACGGGATTAGCTAAGCACTCAGCCAAATTTACTCCAACAGACAAACCATTAATACAGTCCCACTCATTAAATAATTCAAAAGATAGTACATTGACCACACGTGTAACTGGATGCTCTACCAGACATATGATACGCGAAACCCCACATTCAGTATCATTGAGCTTTGTGCCAATAGGCTGCGCAGAGGTAAAGCTATTGTTCAGCCACTGATTATGACAATAATTTAAAATTAAACATCCAGAAGAATAAATTGAAATACTCGTTGAGTTACCATGACTATCTATACACGATTCTAACAAACCAAGTCGTGTTTCATCGATGAATCCCTGTCCTAACGTATAATCTGTGATATACCAGTTTAATCGACAATCTTGAATATGTAGCTGAAGTTTTTCCTGTAAATACGTCATCATTGTCGTCATATCGACAAGATGATACGCCTGATAAATATCATAAATCAATCGATTAATATTTAAGTTCATTTTATCTCTCTCCATGTAATTAACATTCACCTAAGTCAATGGAAACCATCACAACCGTTACAAGATAAAACAGTGTCGAGCTATAAAAAATATACGCAATCATAAAAATAATCCGTAAAATTTTTTCATCTCACCGCTAATTTTTTGACGGACAGTAAACACCCGCGCTCAATTAATTTTTAATCTATTGATTCATAAAGAGTTTTATTGACCGCTATCAGCCCTAGTTTAGCTTGAAGCATCACCGGATCATGACAAGGTAATGGTTGGTTTAAAGCCTTGGCTAATCGTTGAATGGTCTTGAAATGATAATGCCCCGTCGATATAAATGTACAAAATCTAGTCACTGCCAAGTTAAAATGCTCTTTTGCTGTGAGCAAATCGCCAAAGGCAACATAGTATTGGGCGTAAAACAAGTTAATTTCTGAGCCAAAAAAACGGCTGATTTTTTCTTTGAACTGAATTTGGCTTAAAGCTTTATCAAAATCTCTGTTTGACAAATAATAATAAAATAAAGCGCTCGTTGCCAAATAATTCAGCTGGTCACTTTGCGATTCTCCAATCATGCGACTAACCATTTCAACTAAATCAGCATCCACCGAAATGTTTGATAAAACGCTAAACATCAACCAGTTGATGGTTGCCTGCTGCCTGAAATTATGTTCCCGAGTAAGGATATCCTGTGCATGACGATAAGAATCTTTACATACAGACTCCGCTATTTTCAGCATCTTATGCTGTAGCAAATGTCGGCAATATTTGGTTTTAATAACCAAAGGGGAATAACTCTCGGGATCTTCAAAACGGGTTAATGCACGCTCAAAATAGTTTATTGCAGGTAAGATACCAACTGTACGCGAGAGATTACGCGCATGAAAGTACTCAGACTGTGCATTGACTATATTTTCAGTTTTTAAACCTTTCATTTGTAGTGCAGTGGCTTCAAGCATTTGATGACTTATCATTAGCGACTGCTCAAAATTTCCAATTGAATAATAGAGATTAGCCAGATATCGAGAAAGCACAAAGTCATTACGCGATTTTTCTAATAGCACAAGACCGTGCTGCTCAAGTAAAGCGAGGCTTTTTACTTTATGTTTTGCCGACTCACTATAGACTCTTACCAAGTGTGATAACAGATTCAAATATTCTGGATGTAGCGGTCCAACTTCTTCTGCTAATAAATTTTCTAGCTCTCCCGCAATATCAAAATCATGATCTTTACGTCCACCATAAAGATTGACTGACTGGCTGCGATACTCCATCAACGCCACCAAATAATAAGAAACAGGCATAATACCTTTATTCAACTTCATTAATCGCAAGTTCTTTTCTAAATAATATAGTGAACGATTATTTTCACTAACCTTTTCATGATAGGTTGCTCGAATACTGTTTAGTACAAACTGACTGCGAATCGATAGCTCACTCAAATCATCTTGCCGATTTAACCAGTTCACCATTTTATTTAACGATTGCAAGTCATTAAAATGACTAATTGGATAATCATTTGAGCTAAATACGGATAAAAATTCTTCCGCAGAAAGTGACAATGAATCAATATCAGTTAACATTTTATCCAGATAGTAAGCGTTATTTTTGCTATCACCTTTTTTCCAATACAAACTGGCAAATTGAGCGTTAATTAAAAACTGTGCTTCTTTCGATTGAGTGATAACGGGTGGCAAACGGTTTGCAATATCTTTTAAAAACGCCAGCGCTTTATCATGCGCACCAATGCTATTATAGGCTTTTGTAATATAAACAGCATAACGAATCGCACTTACCCCTGTTAAATAATTCCATTCAATTTCATCTTGTAATGCATCAATAATTTGGCCCCTTTCCTGGTTTGTCATACTACGTCCCAAAGGCTGAATTTGCGTTAACAAATTAGACATAGATAACAAAATGGCATCATTGGTTTTTTGCTCGTTTTTTATTTCACTATATTGTTGCGAAATAAATGAAAGCGCAATAGAACAAATAAAAACAATACTCATAACCAAACTGGTGGACAGTTTGTTGCGCATGAAAAACAAGTAAAAACGTTCGTACCAGTTATATTGTCTGGCACGTACGGGTAGTTTTTCCATATATGACTGAATATCACGAAACATTGACTCCGGAGTTGCAAAGCGCTCATTAAAATCAGTCGCCAAACAACGTTTGACAATGCAAGTTAACGTTTTATCAATTAAGTCAAGTTGCTGATAGTCAATCGGGTTAATAAGGGTAAAAGCTTCCGTTTTTTTACCCCCCGGTACTTCACCAGTTAACATAAAATACAACACCGCACCTAATGAATAAACATCAGATAAAGTTGTTGGTGGCTCACCGCGGATTTGTTCCGGGCTAGTATAACCGAAGCTGAATGCACATAGGTAATCATAAATAATTTTACTTTGATTGGTTCTATCAGTTTGACGAGACACGCCAAAGTCAATCAGTTTAGGTTCCCCTTGATTATTAATTAAAATATTACTTGGTTTTAAATCACCATGAACAATTCGCTTAGTATGAGCGTGTTGAACAGCATAAATAATTTTTTCCATTAGTTGCAGCTTTTCGGCCAGGGAAAGATTATTTTCGGCTAAGTATTCATCTAGAGGTTTGCCATCAACATACTCAATCACAATGCATGAACGACCATCAGAGGTTTCTTCAAACATATAAATCTTGGCAATGTAAGGGTTATTAAGTTGAGATAACGCCTGAGCTTCAAGATTTAAAATTGACTTTGACTGATTATAGGTTAATAACGGATTTAAGAATTTGAGCGCAACTTTTTGCTCAAAATTACCATCATTTCGATGAGCCAGATAAACGGCCCCCATACCACCTCGCCCTAACAGACTTTCAACGGTAAATGCTCCCACTTGTGTACCACGAGGTAAAAAACAGGATTCTTCATCACTAATGGCTTCAACAGAACGCCCGATAACTTGATTAAAATCCTGATCTGCAACACTATCACTAACAGCAATAAGTTCAACCAATTCTTGATAATGTTCAACTGATTTCGCTTTTAACGAATCAAGATAAGCGCTTTTTTGACTTTCCGGCTGATTTTCATATTCAATAAAATGCTCATACAAACTGGACATCGACTAATATTTTCCCTTTTCAATATGTAGCTTTATCCACCCTCGAGCAAATTTCAAATCTTTATCTACGGTACTTTCAGAAATATTCAGCACATCTGCAATCTCTTTATTTTGAAAGCCAAAAAAATATTTTAGTTGCAAAATTTCAGCAGGACGCGGAAAACTATCGAGCAGGTTTTCAATTGCTTTATCTAATGTCAAGTAGTCTTCCAACTCATGAGAGTATGGAATATTTTTTATTTCCTTATTATCGACAGCATCAACATCACGTTTTTTTGAGTTTTGTTTTCGAAAAAAGTCAACCAGGATATGACGCATTGTGGTTGCAACCAACATATAAAATTCACGGCTGTTTTTTAAATCAACAGTCTGTGCTGATGAGATTTTTATATAAGCATCATGTACCAAAGAGGTCGTTGAATGGATAATCTCTTCAATGTTTTTAGGTTGAACACCAAGGCTTTTTTGTTTTTGAATACTCTCCTTAGCAATGCGACGAAACTGCTCGTAAGTAACACTAAACAGCTTCTCTTCCGAAAACTTATCACCCGATTGCCATTTATGAATTAACTGAGTTAGATTCATCATTCACCTTATTCCATCATCCGAATTCACTTAATAAAATTTCCAATAAACACATACCATTCATCTTTAAAAACCAGGTTAATTCAAGAGCATAATTTACAATTCTCGCCATTAAAGTAAATAAACAGATCCATTCAAATTAATCAGCAGGTCTGTATAGGATATTTGTGTCAATTATCGCCTTAGCCAGAGAATATACAATAAAGTCTCATACTGAGTGAAATAATATTTGTCAGCAATCTCGAGGATTAAACAAAAGTCGGTTTCAGTACACAATGCTCTACAGATTTGTAACAAATAAACAGAATAGAAATGATAAGCAAATTGAGACAGAAAACATGAGCATATCAGCGCACTAATGTTAACCAAATGACCAACTTGGATGAAATGACCTATATACAGATATTTTTTTATACGATTAAAATTTTGTTCCGTGTCAAAATTTTATTAGCAAAAGGTGATATAACAAATGTACCAGATAAGACCAAAGGAAGCGTCACAACCTTTAGCACTGCAATCGGCGGTAGAAGCTAACAAGGAAGACTCTCAAAATAGCGCAAATTCGAGTAATAACACAGCCGACCAGCGCAAAACAACTTTTGAGTTGACTGAAACTCAACAAACACCTATCAATCCAACAACAGAACCCACCCAGCAGCATGCTAGCGATTCGACTAACCAATTGCGGCATGTTGATCTGGAAAAATCCAACAACCCTAATATTGAATCTTCTAATATTAATAACTCTAATTTAGCTATAGCGAATGATAACTACCAGCATCCATTTGTTACTCGCCTAATTCAGGAAGTGACCAACAATATTATGAATGCAGATTACCGAGTTAATCAACTGGCTGAAAGCCTGGCAGTAAGTCAACGCCAACTTTATCGAAAATGTAAGTACTTTCTTGATGAAACACCTGCCAATTATTTGCGCGAAAAACGATTAGCTTACGCGCTACAACTCATTAAAAATGGAGAATCAATTAGCGGCGCATCCAGAAAAGCAGGTTATGCAAGTCCAAGTTATTTTAGTCGCAGTTTTAAAAAGAAATTTGGTAAACGTCCATCAGACATTAATAATATTATTGTTTCGATTAGCCAAAATAATAACGAGAACAATTGATATTACTGGCAGGTATGATAATTAATGACAAATAATTAGAGATATCTTCATAAATGACTAACAAAATCCCACCAAACAACAAGCCGAAGATTATTTATAACAATGCTATTTGTGAGACTACAAATAGCATTGCCTTAAACTAAGTTAAATATACAATGGATTAATCAGCCCGCCAAACAATGACGCCAGCGAGCCTAGGTAGTCGCCCCTGAAAAAAAGCCTAACCTTCTGATATTTAACAAATAATCTCTAATCAAGAACCCCTTTTTCGACCAAAAATGTTAGAATAACTCTCAACTTTTTGGTCGA
>NZ_JBFDAH010000035.1:0-32156 GCF_040719265.1 Aliikangiella maris
TGCTTAATCGCCTGACGAGATTTGTTGCGTTAAACTCAATGATAAAAGCGCTTCAACGTGCATTTCCTTGAGAGAAAATTGATGAGTTTTTCTTTTTTCAGGGACGACTAAGTATTGTCAACCGAATAGTCGAAGATGCAGGAATGGCATGATATGCTCGAAATAAAAACAGCGACTCAGGTATTGCTCGAACCGCTGGCCGAACTGCTCGATCTTTATCGCCAGTTTTATCAAATGCCATCATCAATCAGTGAGTGCAAAACATTTTTACTGCAACGGTTTGCGCAGCAAGATTCTGTTATTTTAGTTGCATTTCAAGCGCAGCAAGCGGCGGCTTTTTTGCAAGTGTATCCTATTTTTTCTTCGGTCGCCCTTAAACCAGTATGGGTACTCAATGATTTATATGTAAAACCTTTATTTCGGCGCCAAGGGATCGCCCGCCAATTAATGCTGGCAATAGAGTCAACAGCCAAACAGCATCAGGTTTTTTCAATCAAATTGGCGACCGCTTTAGATAACCAGCAAGCCCAGCAACTTTATGACTCACTGGGCTATGTGAAAATTGATCAATTTCATCACTATAGTAAACGACTTTAGCTAATAGCTTATCAAAAGTAATAACCAATCAAAAAATAGTCAATACCTTTTGTATATCGAGAGCCTTTTCATTTTAGTCGGTCGAATCTGAACTATAGTCATTTACGTTACTGCGTTAGCGTCTTAATCGTCATTGAGCTGGGTAGTTCAGCAGAATGATAAATACGATGTTCCGCTTTAACAAAATCTTCAGCTTTTGCTTTAAAAATATTAGTGACATATTTTTGTGGATTGCGATCCAAAAATGGAAAGAAGCTGCTTTGAATTTGAACCTGCAATTTATGACCACGTTTTATCGTATGCAGCACATCGTATAACACCAGCTTTACTTGAGTTGGCTGGTTAGATTCAAAAGGCTCAGGCTGACTCATACTGTTACGATATCGACCGCGTATAACGCCCCAACGAACTAATTCATGACGATTGCCTGTCTCTTTATCCATTTTATTCGTATCTGCATTTTTACCGGGGAAAACATCAATCAGCTTAACAATAAAGTCTGCATCAGTTTGTGAGGTAGATACCCACAAATCAAACTCAATTTCACCGGCAATGGTCAGGTCTTGTTGTTGTACATCACTATTAAAAGTCAGTACATCGGTTCGTCTGGCGGTAAAGCGTTGATCTTCAACCATATAAGGCTTATCCCAACCTCTGCCTATCTCAGCGGAATGCGGTACAGGCTTATTCGGATCACTAACATATTCGCTATATGCGCTTTTTAACTCTGGTTTAATTTTATTAATTGACGCTTGGGGCTGAAAATACCAGCGTTGCTGAATTAAGTTTTTTGGAGGCCAGCTATCAAACTTACGCCAGCGATTAGCACCAGTTTCAAACATCGTTGCGGTTGCCAGTCGCGGATCTTTTGTGCCTTTCAAATGATGTTTAAAAAACGGCAGTTGTATGTTACTTTGATACCATTTGCTGGTGTCAAAACCAAAATTGGCTTCGCCCAATTTATCACCGTCACTGCGATTCCATTGACCATGATACCAAGGCCCCATAACAATTTTTATATGATCATGACGATTATTATTTGACATTGTTTGATAGGTCGCCAGCGGTCCATACAAATCTTCAGTGTCATACCAACCACCGACAACCAAAGTAGCAGGTTTAATATTTTTTAGGTGTGGCAGAATATTTCTCGCTTGCCAATATTCATCATAATCAGGATGTTCAACCAGATCATTCCAAAATGGCCTTTCACCTTTAAAATACTTTTCATTTACATTTGATAACGGACCTAGTTGATGAAAAAAGTCATAACCATCTGGTGTTTCCTGTTTCATTCTTTCCGGCCAATCACTATGCAGTGAGGTTCGCTGTTTATCAAAAAAATCAAAAAAAATAAACGCCATCGGTAACACAAAAGCACCATTTCGATGAAAGTCATCAAAATACCAATCGGCGATAGGTGCTTGTGGAGAGATAGCCTTTAAAGCCTTGTGACTGTTAATTGCGCCAACAGAGGTATAATAGCCGGGGTAAGATGTTCCCCACATGCCGACTTTACCATTGTTATTGGGAATATTTTTGACTAAAAAATCAATCGTATCATAGGTATCAGTCGCATCATCAGCTTTAACCTGTTTATCCAAATGGGCGTTTTGTGGGCGCATATTAACAAACTCACCCTCTGACATGAATTTGCCACGAACATCTTGATAAGCAAAAATAAAACCTTCTTTTTCAAATCCTTCTTCAGGTCCAAGTGATTTTGCGTAATGGCTTAAACCGTAAGGACTAACACGATAAGGCGTTCGATGGAGTAAAATCGGATATTTTTCAGCCGTTTTATAAGGAACATACACTGTCGTAAATAACTTCACCCCATCACGCATTTTTATCTGATACTCATATTTTGCGTAATTTGCGCGGATGTAATCAGCTCTTGCATTTTGATCATCATCTTTTGCAGTAATAAATGTGCTGGTTAGGAGCAACACCATTATTGCCAGTAAATTAATTCGATTGATAATTCGATTGATAAATTGCTCCATAACTTGATTCACCATGCGATTGACAAAAAGTGACTTCATAGCGTTCCTCTTTATTTAGTGGCAATGAATGACAACGCAATTCATGCTTAGAAAATTTTTGAATTTTTATGCTTTGCCTAAGTGTTCCAATTTAACCGTGAAAACAAAAAAATGGTCAATAGCAGATGCCCCTATTATGTAACGAATTATGTCTTTCGAATAAAACAACTTAAACTCACTACTCACTACTCACTACTCACTACACACTACTCACTACTCACTACACACTACTCACTACTCACTACTCACTACTCACTACTCACTACTCACTACTCACTACTCACTACTCACTACTCACTACTCACTACTCACTACTCACTACTCACTACTCACTACAATTCTGTGCTACGCCATTTTTCAGTCAAGAATAAATACAGCTATCGAGATATTTTTTTCGAAAGCAAAAAGTACCAAATACTAATGATTAACATCAGCAAGATAAATGGTACGACAATCCATACCAACCAATCCCATCCCTGACTAAAAATAATCACACCAGCCGACAATGAACCTAGTGCCTGAACAGTGAAAATAGTAAAATCGTTAGTCGCCTGCGCTTTAAATCTTTCGCTATTATGATAAGCCGACGGTAAAAGTAACGTGCCACTGGTATAAAGAAAATTCCATCCAAGTCCAAGTAAAACAAGCGCCCACCAGTAGTGCATAACCTCTCGACCATCAAGCGCAATAAACACAATACTTAAGTAAATCAGGCTGCCTAAAATCATTAATTTCGCCAAACCAAGATAGCGGGTTAACACGGCAGAAAACAGTGATGGCAAGTACATGGCAACGATGTGGCTCTGAATCACCCATTTTGTCGATTCAAGTGAATGGCCTTCAACTTCATGCATACTCAGTGGTGTTGCCGTCATAATATAGCTCATCACCGAATAACCAATCGCTCCCGCAGCAACGGCAATCAAAAATATCGGTTGTTTAACAATTTGCCAAAAACTTCGCGCTGGTCCTGTTGCAAGTTTTTCTTTAACGCCAATTGGATCAAGCAGACTTAAAGCAATTAATGCAATTACCTGTAGTGCAGCAAGCCCGATAAAAGAACCAGCGAAACCATGCGGCGAATCTACCCAGTATTTTCCCATGACTGCCATTTCAGGACCAATGACTGCTGCAAATATTCCTCCTACCATTAAAACCGAAATCGCTTTAGGCGCATCAGCACTATCAATAAGACTCTCTAATGCCGCAAATCTCATCTGTGCCACAAAAGCGATGCTAAATCCCAGTAGGCAGGAGCCAATAATTAATGCCGCAAATGCCGCTTGCAAAGTCGCATAAACCAGCATCAATGCACCAACCAATGCAATAGCAAAACCAATCATCGTGCCTTTACGTCGCCCGAACCAATTCATCATTAACGTTGCAGGTATGACAGCTAAAGCAGTGCCCACTATCATTAAAGTAATTGGCAGGGTTGCCAGTTCGGGACTTGGTGCTATTTTACTGGCAATAATGCCACTGGCAAAAACCACCATCGAAGAAGATGCCATCCCCATTGGCATAGCAAAAAATAAAATCCAGATATTCTTGGGTAACTGAACAAAAACGCGACCAGATATCGCAATCAGAATTAAAGCAACAAAAGTAACAACGAAGGTTAACGACATAAAACCTATAATCTCTCAATGCAAATAGCCAAAGGAGAATAACGAATCCATCGAATAGAAAGTAATTACTTATGGTTATATCTCACAGAGAAGTCAGATAAACAAACACCAAAAGAATCCAAACACATTCAAGCAAAACAAACGCAATTAAAGCGAATGTTTGAATAATGTCTATTCTTAAACCAAACCGACTCCCAAAAAATGTTGCGTTTACTAACTTAGCGATTCGAATACCGGGTAGTTCTCAGTCAGTGTATCTTTTGTAATTCGTTTATATGGTGGCGAATTATCGCGGATCCTGCTCTTCGAGTGTCATTCCGCCAATGCCACTATCAAATGCTGATTCATTTTGTTCAGAAGCATCAAGTTTTATCATCAAGCGTAAATCATTAGGTGAATCTGCGTGGTGAAGCGCATCATCATAGGTAATTTCACCCGATTTAAATAAGCGAAACAATGATTGATCGAAGGTTTGCATACCTTGCTCGTTTGATTTACCCATAAGATCTTTGAGTAAATGGAGTTCGCCCTTACGAATATGATCAGAGACCAGTGGCGTATTAATTAGTACTTCGATAGCTGGCCGACGACCTTTACCATCGGGAGTTGGAATTAACTGTTGCGCTACAATCGCCCGCAAGTTGAGCGACAGGTCCATTAGTACCTGATTATGTTTTTCTTTTGGGAAAAAGTGCAATATACGGTCTAATGCCTGGTTAGCATTGTTCGCATGAAGTGTACACATACACAGGTGACCCGTTTCAGCAAATGCAACGGCATAATCCATGGTTTCGGCAGTACGAACCTCACCAATCAATATAACATCAGGCGCCTGACGCAGTGTATTTTTTAAAGCCGTATCAAATGATTCAGTATCTATCCCCACCTCGCGCTGGGTAATGATACATTTGTCATGATTGTGTACAAACTCGATAGGATCTTCAATTGAAATTATGTGTCCAGTAGTTGAGCGATTTCGGTAACCAATCATCGCAGCAAGTGAGGTAGATTTACCAGTTCCGGTTGCCCCCACAAATATCACTAATCCACGCTTGGTCAGTGATAGTTTTTTTAGAATATTGGGCAGGCTGAGTTCTTCAATTGTAGGAATTTGCGTTTCGATTCGGCGCAGTACCATACCAATGTGATTACGCTGCTGAAAGGCACTCACCCGGAATCGCCCAATTCCAGCGGCACTAATTGCAAAGTTACACTCTCTGACACGCGCGAACTCTCTTCGCTGTTCTTCATTCATTACACTGAGTACCACTTCACGCGCTTTTTCAGGGGTTAACGCTCGTTGAGTGACCGGCATCACTTTACCATGAATTTTTATACTGGGCGGAACGCCGGCAGTAATAAATAAGTCAGATGCCTTTTTCGTCACCATCAATTTTAATAAGCCTTCAAAATCCATGACTAGTTACTCCCAAACCACATTTGTCGATGCATTGTTAACCCTTTATCACCATTTAAATCAGAATAATTTTAATCATTTCTTATTATTTTAACTGCGAAGCGCTTAAAACTCTTCTTTGTTTTTCGCCTTATCTTTAGCATCCTGACGACTAATAAGACCTTTAGCCAATAAATCCTTTAGACACTGATCGAGCGTCTGCATACCAACTCCCAACCCAGTTTGAATGGCACTGTACATTTGCGCAACTTTATCTTCGCGAATTAAGTTGCGAATGGCTGGTGTACCAATCATGATTTCGTGCGCAGCAACTCGTCCGCCACCCGTTTTTTTCAATAAAGTTTGTGAAATAACGGCTTGAAGTGACTCAGATAACATTGAGCGCGTCATATCTTTTTCAGCCGCAGGAAAAACATCTACTATCCGGTCGATAGTTTTTGCGGCACTGGATGTGTGCAAAGTTCCAAATACCAAGTGACCCGTTTCTGCTGCCGTTAACGCTAATCGAATCGTTTCAAGGTCACGCATCTCACCAACCAGAACAATATCAGGATCTTCCCGTAGTGCTGAACGCAAGGCTTCACTAAAGCCCAAGGTGTCTCGATGCACTTCACGCTGGTTGATTAAGCACTTTTTACTCTCATGAACAAACTCAATCGGATCTTCAATGGTCAACACATGACCATAATGATTATCATTGATATAGTCGATCATTGCCGCCAGCGTCGTACTTTTACCAGAACCTGTTGGCCCCGTCACCAGAACCAGTCCACGAGGATGCATACACATTTCTTTAAACACCTGCGGCGCCCCTAACTCTTCCAGCGTTAATACTTGTGAAGGAATAGTACGAAATACCGCAGCAGCCCCGCGATTTTGATTAAAAGCATTCACCCGAAAACGTGCAATGCCTGGCAATGCAAATGAGAAATCAGTTTCATAAAACTCCTCAAAATCCTTGCGCTGCTTATCATTCATGATGTCGTACACCAAAGAATGCACCATTTTATGATCCATCGGCGGCACATTAATTCGGCGTACATCCCCATCAACCCTGATCATTGGTGGTAACCCCGCCGACAAGTGTAAATCGGATGCTTTATTCTTAACGCTAAACGCCAATAACTCGGTGATATCCATTATGTAGAATACTCCAACATTTATTTTCTTTAGATGCTAAAATACTAGCGGATCTTTTAGTTGATTGATACTTTTACGTTTTTCTAAATAATTTAAATATTGTGACGGTGTTTCAGCCACTCAATTACTGACCAATTGAATCATTATTTCTTAACTTATGACTATAGCAGATCAAATCCGACAGGTTAGGTCAAATATCGAACACTACTGTCAACAAGCTAACCGTTCATCTGACGCGGTCAAATTACTGGCAGTCAGTAAAACACATCCCGCAAACGCAATTCAAGAAGCTTATGAGAGCGGCATCACAGAATTCGGCGAAAGCTATTTGCAGGAAGCCATAGACAAAATTAAGCACCTGCAAAATCTCCCCGTGATCTGGCATTTTATTGGCCCGTTACAAAGTAATAAGACCCGGCCCGTCGCAGAGCATTTTGATTGGGTGCAAAGTATTGATAAACCCAAATTGTTAGAACGCTTAAATCAACAGCGTCCCGCAGGAATGCGTCCCTTACAAGTGTGTTTACAAGCCAACTTATTTAATGAACCACAAAAGCGTGGGGCAAGTCGGGCTGAATTACTCGAATTACTTGCAATTGCCGATTCACTCCCCAATATACAATTGCGCGGCCTGATGGTTATTCCTCCAGCACAGGCCGATTTAAATAAACAGCGAGAGCAATTCGCTTATGTCAATCAAGTTTATCAACAACTACAGCAGAATTACCCTGCGATGGATACTTTGTCGATGGGCATGAGCAGTGATATTCAGGCAGCAATTGAAAATCAATCAAACATGGTGCGAGTAGGTACCGGTATTTTTGGCGCAAGACAAGAGATAAAAAAATGAACACTATAACCGAACCATCGCCCCTTACAATCACTGATATTTCTCAAGGACAAAAAATTGCATTTATCGGATGTGGCAATATGGCAAAGGCGATTATTAACGGTCTGGTGGCTTCTGGCTGGCCAGCCAAGCAAATTATTGCCAGCAATCCCTCGAATGACAAACTGATTCCTTTGGCAAATCAGTTGGCAATTGCCACCACCAATAATAACCTTGAAGCCGCCGGTTTTGCAGATATCATTATTCTGGCAGTTAAACCACAAAAATTAACGCAGGTTTGCCAGCAACTGGCTAAAGTCGATCTGTCAAAAAAATTGCTCATTTCTGTGGCCGCAGGCTACAAATCAGAAAAAATAGCCGAGCACCTGGGGCAAACACCACCCATTATTCGCGCTATGCCAAATACTCCCGCATTTATTCAATGCGGCGCAAGCGGCTTGTTTGCAACTAGCCAAGTTAATGAACAGCACAAGAATATTACGGTATCTATCTTTGAAGCTGTCGGAAAAATCAGTTGGGTTTCAGCTGAAAGCCATATGGATGTTGTAACAGCAATAGCTGGCAGCTCGCCGGCTTATATTTTTTTAATGATGCAGGCGATGATTGAACAAGCCGTCGAATTGGGCTTAGAGCAGCAACAGGCTTTTACGCTAGTTACTCAGGCGGTATCCGGTGCAGCTCAACTGGCTCAGGCAACACCTGAAAAATCACTGGATACACTGCGCAAAGAAGTGACCTCTCCAGGCGGAACGACAGCCGCAGCAATTACCAGTTTAATTGGCAACCAATTTGAAAGCATTGTTAAACAAGCAGTCACCGCATCGGTAAAACGTGGTCAAGAATTGGGAAACCAGTAACGAGTAGTTAACCCATATATCGGTAAATTTAGAGATTTCAATTTAAGTCCATTAAACGAAATTTCAGCTGAGTAATTGATTATATTTAAACCAGAGCAATTAACTAATTTATTGTAATTGATCAACCAACAGGAAAATCTATGAATCCATTCGCGCAATTAATATCGATGTTATTTGATATATACGTTAGTGTGGTTTTGCTTCGCTTTTTTCTTCAATATTTTCGCGCCGATTACTACAACCCGTTTTCGCAATTTGTCGTAAAAGCAACCAATATTTTTGTTAAGCCCTTAAGAAGAATTATTCCCGGTTTTGGTGGTATTGACTTATCAACGCTTATTGTTGCCTGGTTGTTAATTGTTGCCAAATATGTGCTGATTCTCACTATCAGTGGCGCTACCGGTGAAGTTCATATGGCAGCTCTGGTAATTTTTTCATTCGTTGAAGTCATTAGTGCCGCCATCAGATTATATATATTTTTAGTCTTTGTGCGCGTGATACTCAGTTGGATTGCTCAAGGAAATTATAATCCGTTTGTGCTAGTGATTACTCAATTGACAGAGCCACCATTGGCAAGAATTCGTCGCTTACTTCCTGATGCTGGCGGTTTCGATTTTTCACCGATGTTATTGTTAATTATCCTTTACTTTATTAACAGTTCAATCGATTACTATTTGCGACCATTAATTTTGTAATAATGGTTGAGCGGGCTTCTATTGAGAGCGCCCCTGCGAATATCGTTACATGAAGACAGCGTTAAAATAGCTCTGCACATTACCGTATTACCTGAACGGTCATAACATATTGTCAATTTAACAATATAAAGCCAGTTTTAAATGTCAGAGCTTGACCGCAATTTACCTCAGAGACTTTATCAATTTAACAATACTGGTATCGACTATCACTCTATCATTACAGGTTTTTGGTGCGACGCACAAAACACTTAATGTGCGGTAAGATTAACAAAACTGCATAAATTATTTATCTCTTAAATAGATGCCTAAATTTATCGACTCACCGACGTCAAAGAAAGAGCCGCTATCGTTTTCTCAGAAACAACCAGTCGAAAGCAAGTACCCACTAACAACTACACAGACTGACTATTTTTATTGGTTAAAATACCAGCACGGTTCATACAATTGAGACAAATTAGCCGTTTATTCTAGAAATCACACCAAATATGCGATCTATATGACGGATTTTAAAAGAAATTCTGCTAAAATTTGTTAACTCAGGATATTTTTGTCTGAATGTTTTTTAGCAGATAGAAATTTAATCAAAATATGATTATAGTGCTTAGCCTAACATTTGATTTGTTGACACTCGATCAATAGCGTTTAGGACTTGAAAACATTTCGAGATAGAATGGACGATTAACAAAGAAATTACCCTATGTCACAAGAATTTTCAGAACATATAGACTCCTATGATGCATGGAAGTCAGATATTGGTAAAACCCTTAGTCGGTTTCGTTTATGGTTGCGACGCAATAAGCTATTCAGTGAAGATTTAGACAGCCGCTTGTTTAAACTGCAAGAATCACTCAAAAGCGAATATCTGACACTCGCATTCGTAGGCGAGTTTTCCCGTGGCAAAACAGAGCTAATCAATTCACTGTTTTTTGCGGAATACGGGCAACGAATTTTACCTTCGGATGCCGGAAGAACAACGATGTGTCCGACAGAGCTGTTCTTTGATCGCAAAGAAAACCGCTCATATCTGAGACTACTACCGATTGAAACCCGTTTGGAAACCACCAGCTTGACTGAATATCGCGAGATGCCAAGTCAATGGACTGAAATTCCATTAATGACAAACTCAGCTCAAGAAATGAGCGCCGCGTTACACACAATCACCCAAACCAAACTTGTCAGTATTGAACAAGCCATTACGCTCGGATTTAACGAAGCCCATCTTGAACGCAGTGAATCAGACAAAAACAAAGTTTTAATACCGGCCTGGCGACATGCGCGCGTGAGTTTTCCACATGAATTATTAAAACGAGGACTCTGCATTCTGGATACACCTGGGCTAAATGCGCTGGGAAGTGAGCCAGAACTTACCTTAAAGCTTTTACCACAAGTTCAAGCAATTGTATTTTTGCTAGGCGCAGACACCGGTGTAACTGCATCTGATATGGCGATTTGGGATCAGTATATCAAGTCGCTAGACAAAGATAACAAGTTAGCACTATTTGCAGTACTCAACAAAGTGGATACCTTATGGGATGAGCTATCCAGCCGCAAAAAAGTCGACAAAGCGATTAAGCGAATGGTCAATACAACCGCACGCCAACTCGAAATAGAAACCTCTCAGGTGATTCCCATTTCAGCACAAAAAGCGTTGGTTGCCAAAGTTCGCCAAGACAAGTCACTGTTGATTCGCAGCCAAATCAGCGAATTAGAGCATTTACTTTCAAGCAGCCTGTTAGAAAACAAAGAAGCTGTAATTTGGGATTCCGTGGTAGGTGAGGCAAAATCTTTGGTTAAAGATGCCCAGCAGCTACTCAAAAGTAAAAGCGAAAAAGTCTTTCAGCAACATGATGAACTAGTATCCTTAACCGGCGATAATAAACAGCGCATCATCCAATTAATTGCTGAAAATAAAAAAGATTTACAAACCTTTGAGTACCGCTTAATGGCCATAAAGCCAAGCCAGCGACTATTAGAGCGACAAACTCAAATATTACTGTCAACCATAGGCAGTAAAGTATTATCAAAAGAAGTTGAGATTACGCTGAACGAACTGGTCGCCAGTAAAACCACTATTGGCCTTTTTCGCAATATGAAACAGTTTTTTACGGCGGTAAATACCATAATGCGTGAGTTAACCCGCGAAGCAGAGCTCACCAACAAAATGGCTATTTCTCTTTACGAAAAATTCTCCAACGATTTTGGCATGAACTTGCTTGAACCCAAGCTTTTTCCAGCAAAAAGATTAAGTCATGAATTAGAAGAAATTATTCATCATTCAAAACGACTCAATAACAATTTGTTCACCACATTTTCAGAGCAAAGTTTGGCGATAAAACGATTTTTCTCGGTAACCGTAACCGAAGTGATGAACTTCTTTAAGTCTACCCGACAAGAAATGGTTAACTGGACACAAAATGTTATTTATCCGCTGACTCAGCAACTGAAATTACAGCAAAAGTTAATCAGTGATCATCAACATGAATTAGCTGAACTGAATAAGTCTCGCTCTAATCTTGATGGAAAAATTCATGGATTAAAGCAAATGATTAAAGAAATTGAGTTAGAAATCCAAAATTCTGAAGATATTTTAAGCAGTCTGGAAGACAAAAAACCTTCACCACCAGACACCAAAGTCGTTAGAATTTCGAGTGCCAATCGGTAGAGCGACACCCCAAATATAGAAGCACTCTTCAGGCAGATTTGTGATCAAAATAAATCTGCCTGCTAACTTATCTATTCACACAAAAATATCGTAAAATATTAATACAACCGATCAGCAATCAGAGAATGTCATGCAAATAAATATCTATACTCTAAAAAGATACGATTTAATGCCTCAACATTGCGTTAAACATTATTTATCATTTCTGTTTGCGCTAACACTTTTGGTTTTTTCACCATTAGCCAGCACAACACCACACACTATTGGCGATATCACAATTCATTATAATGCGTTAAGTTCATCCAATATTCCTCCCGAAGTTGCCAGTCAGTACGGCATTACTCGCAGCCAAAAGACTGGAATTATCAATATCAGTGTGCAAAAAAACGGCAAACCAGTCATTGCTAACATTTTTGGGCACGGAAAAAATCTGGCAGGACAGTTGAAGGAACTGGCTTTTAAAGAAATCAAAGAAGACAATGCTATTTATTATATTGCGGCTTTTAATTTCAGCAATGCAGAAAAGTTGAGCTTTGATCTTCAAGTTCAGCCCGAAAAACAAGGAATACTGATTCCCTTGCAATTTAAACAGCAACTGTTTGCAGATTAATCTTAAATCGCAAATAATATCTTTTTGTTTTGATTATTTTGTATATGCCTGTTTTCAATAGAAGTAATGGCATGTGAGTATTGCTATACTGTCATTAATCTTAAGCTATCACTAAAACTTCAATGCAACGACCCTCTAACATTATTTTAGCCAGCGGCAATCAAAAAAAATTGCGAGAGCTGAGTCAAATACTAAACAAATTTTCCGTTGAATTAGTGGCACAAACTCAGTTTGATATTCCAGAAGCAGTAGAAGATGGGCTGACATTTGTTGAAAATGCGATCAAAAAGGCGCGACATGCCTGTCATCATTTACAGCAACCAGCTATTGCAGATGATTCGGGAATTGAGGTTGACTATCTGAAAGGGGCACCGGGGATTTATTCAGCGCGTTATGCAGGCAAATCAGCCAGTGACCAACAAAACCTGGAAAAACTAATCGAAGCAATGCAAGGCATACCTGATGATCAGCGTACCGCACGCTATCAATGTGTTATTGTTTATATGCAACACGAGTTTGACCCCACACCACTTATTTGTCAGGCTAGCTGGCGAGGACAATTACTTGAAGTGCCAAGAGGTGAAGGGGGTTTTGGATATGATCCATTGTTTTTTTGCCCGCAACTCAACAAAACAGCTGCCGAAATGACACCCGAAGAAAAAGCTTCAGTCAGTCACCGAGGCAAAGCCTTGGCATTATTTCAATCACTTTTCACTGAAATCTACTCTCAAGGTTAGTATTGATATTAACCCTATAAAATTTTCGGTCAGGCTGCTCTATGACAATTAAAGAACTACCACCACTTTCGCTCTATATTCATGTTCCCTGGTGTGTCCAAAAATGTCCTTATTGTGATTTCAATTCACACCAACTCAAAGAACAAATTCCTGAAAAGCAATATATCGATCGTTTGATTCAAGATCTAGAAGAAGAATTACCAAATATTTGGGGGCGATCTTTAGTCAGCATTTTTATTGGCGGTGGCACACCAAGTCTGTTGAGTCCAGAAAGTTTTGATTATTTATTATCAAAAATCAGAGCACTGATTCCTTTTTATTCTGATATGGAAATTACCATGGAGGCCAATCCAGGAACAGTTGAAGCCGATAAGTTTAAAGGATTTTTTGAAGCAGGAATTAATCGTATTTCACTAGGCGTACAAAGCTTTCAAGATAATTTTTTGCACGCATTAGGCCGAATTCACAGTGCCAATGAAGCGATTAAAGCTTTTGAAATTGCAAGAAATGCAGGCTTTAATAATATTAATATTGATTTAATGTTTGGCCTGCCTAAACAATCAATTGAGCAAGCCATGTTTGACTTGCAACAAGCCATCCGTTTAAAGCCAGAGCATCTTTCCTGGTATCAATTAACACTCGAACCTAATACGCTATTTTATCATCAACCACCTTCACTGCCAGATGATGAAGTAATTTGTGATATTTACGAGCAAGGTGTTGAGTGGCTTGCCCAAAATTGCTATCAGCAATATGAAGTTTCGGCATACAGTTATCAAGGAAAATTACCTGCGGTCCATAATTTAAACTATTGGCATTTTGGAGATTATGTTGGTATTGGTGCAGGTGCTCACGGAAAAGTTACTCGTGCAGATGATCAAACCATCACTCGGAAAAGCAAAAGGCGTAATCCTAAAGATTATTTAAATCTTTCGAAATCACTGATTGATAATCGCCGTGTTATTCCGCAAGAAGAATTACCCCTGGAGTTTATGATGAATACTCTGCGGCTGAAATCGGGATTTCCACTTAAATTATTTTTTGAAACCACGGGTATTTTACCTACCTATATTGCGCAGCCATTAGCAGAAGCACAAGAGCAAGAGCTAATTATAATAAAAGACAATCATATAACCCCAACTGAGCAAGGCTTTCGTTTTTTAAACGAATTGCTGGCGATATTTATGCCTGAAAACTTTAATTCTATCGACAATAAAAGTAAGCAGCCCACAATAAAAATAAAAAAACTCGATTAATTTTATGGAGCTGGGTTGAACTTGATTTAGCTAAATATCATTTGGATGCATTATTTTATTGCAACAAAAAGCTGTTCTACATGTAAAAACTAATATGGATATTTAAAACGCATTAATCATTAATAAGATTCTGACCGAGGGAAAAGAATGTACAACCGACTCATATTATTACTCTTTTTTTATATCACTTTACCAGCAGCGATTGCCAGTGAATCCTCGCAATGGAACAAAACCATCGCCAATATTTCTGACTCAGTTGTCAGTATACGTGTCAATGTCGTCAGAACATTTGATACTGAAAGCAGTAAAACCACTCAAGCAACCGGATTTGTTGTTGATGCCAAACGCGGTATTATTTTAACCAACAGACACGTAGTAAACCCTGGCCCCATCACCGCAGAAGCCATTTTTGCCAACAATGAAGAAATTGATTTAACACCTATTTACCGCGATCCGGTACATGATTTTGGTTTTTTTCAATATAATCCGCAGGATTTACAGTTTATTCAACCTAAATCTCTAAAACTGGCCAAAGATGGAGCGAAAATTGGTGTAGATATTAAAGTTATTGGTAATGATTCGGGTGAACATATGTCTATTTTATCAGGGACACTTGCCCGCCTCGACAGACCAGCACCTCAGTATCGTCGTGGTGGATATAACGACTTTAATACTTTTTATTTTCAATCCTCGGCAGATACCTCAGGAGGCTCATCAGGTTCACCGGTAATTGACATTCAAGGTCAAGTTATTGCACTCAATGCAGGGGGAAATCACCACAGCTCTTCCAGTTTTTTTCTGCCACTTTATAAAGTAACCCAAGCCTTGAAGGCAATACAAAATGCACAACCAGTCAGCCGTGGTACAATATTTACCACACTGACTTATCAACCTTATGATGAAGCCAGACGGCTTGGTCTTTCGCAAAAGCATGAGGCCTTATTTCGAAAAAAAAATCCAGTCAATGGCGTATTGGTTATAGAGCGCTTATTAGCACAAAGTCCCGCAGCACAAAACCTTAAAATAGGCGACATCATCTTATCGGCCAGGGTTAATAATCAAACCATTGAATATACGGGACGATTCGATGCATTTGAACTTTTTTTAGATCAACATGTTGCACAAAATATCACACTGACAGTTTCTCGATTTGGACAAGAAATTAACGTTGAAATACCAATTGCTGACTTACATAAAGCAACTCCCCGTCAGTATGTTCAAGTCGCAGGCGGAATATTTAATAACTTTTCTTATCAGCTTGCACGTCAAACTAATCTGCCTATTGAAGGCGTTTACATTGCTTCGCCTGGCTATATGTTTTCTAAAGCAGGTATAAATAGAGGGAATGTTATTCAAGCAATTAATCAGCAACCAATAAAACATCTCGATGATTTTATTCAAGCATTGTCAACACTCAAACAGAACGAATATTTTAGTATTAAATATGTCAGTATTGGTTTACCTAATCAACAGCAGCTAGCCAATATTGAATTTCAAACCCGTTGGCATTTATCACAAAGTTGCCAACAAAATTTGCTACAACATCGCTGGACCTGTCAACAACTGAACTGGCATACGCAATCACAATCCAGTGAGCCAACTCAGGTTAAATTAACCCAATATAACAACCAATATACGGCTAAAATTGCCAACTCATTAGTTATGGTTCAGTCAACTTTACCTTATCATATTGACGGTCAAAACTTTCAAAGCTATTCAGGAACAGGCCTAATTCTGGATGCTAAACAAGGCCTTGTATTAGCCGACAGAAACACCGTACCTATAAAAATGTTGGACGTCAGCCTGACCATATCTGGAGTCACTGAAATTCCAGCCAATGTTCTGTTTGTTCACCCGATTCACAGTTTTGTTTTGTTACAGTATGACCCCTCGCTGCTACCCAATACACCACTAAAATCAGCGCGTCTTTCAGAGGAAAAATTATCTGAAGGTGATACGGTATGGTTAGTCGGCTATCAAACGGCCAGCCGAATCATTGGCGAGCCGGTTTTAGTTTCGTCTGTTGAAGCGCTTAAGCTACCAATGCCTGATGTTCCTCAATTTCGCGATGCCAATTCTGATGCCATTGTCATTGATCAGCCGCCGGCTGTTGCCAGCGGAGTGCTGATAGACAGTAAAGGGATAGTTCGCAGTTGGTGGACAAACTTTACCTTGGATAGCAGTGGCAATCAAACAATTGACCGTGGACTCCCAGTTGACGAAATAATACGAATTCGAAATCAGTGGCAAAAACAACAAAGCATCGTTGTTAACTCTTTAGAAATTGAAGCACTACCAATCAGTATTGCACAAGCAAAAAATTATGGATTATCAAATGACTGGATGAAAGCAATTCAAAATGCAGCACATAAACCTCAAGTATTAAAAGTCTACACCCGCACAGTAGGCACCGATGCTTTTAATAAAATTCAAAATGGTGATTTGCTACTGGCGATTGATCAACAAATTATTCGTAACTATCAAGATCTCCATCAGCGGTCTCAAGCCACAGAAGTCATGGTGACAGTTTGGCGCGATAAAAAAGCAATAAACATTCCACTAAAAACCCATCAACTAAACCAACTCGATACAAATGAAATTTATTTATGGGGCGGCGCAATTTTACAAAAACCACATCGTGCATTAGCGGTACAAATGGGCATTGAAGCACAGGGTGTTTATGTTTCTTGGTATTGGTATGGCTCACCAGCGAATCGTTATCACTTGACACCGTTACACCGCATTATTGGTCTGGAAGATTATAAAATAGAAAGTCTGGAACAATTTATTCGTTTGACTAAAGAGTTTCGTAATAAAAAGTATCTAAGATTGCGGCTCATGGATCTAAGTAAGCGTGAGTCCGTCATTACATTAAAACCAGACCATCAATACTGGCCAACACAAAAAATATTCTGGGATGAGAAAAATAGTCAATGGAGAAATCAATTGCTCGATTAAATTGCAAGTCAACCAGCTTAGAATAAAACACTCGAAGAAGAACTACTGTTCTTCTTCGAGGAGTTGATAAAGTGCCTCTAAGATAACACCAAGTTCATTATCCAACTGTTCATTTTGCGCATTATTATCATTTAATCGTCTTGAGGTTTTATCAGCTAATGCCATCAACTTTCGTTCTTGATCGTCATCTAACCCAAGACTAAACAACATGCGTTCTAATTCATTCAACATAGATTCTATCGTCTGACTGACCGTCGACGCATAATCTCGCACTTTACCACTGGTAAGCTTAATCTGTTTTTCAGCCAACTCAATGACATCGTTAATAATTTTTTTACGCTGTCCAATCATTGCGCTTTCAGCTAGTAATGTTGCCAAGCGTCCATCGGCAATATCTGTCAAAACTACAAAATGATCTTTTAATCGACCACTTCGGCTGACATCTTCAATTGGCATATTTTTCAATAACAAAACAATATTATTACTTTTAACAAGGACTCTAATACCCAGCTGAGTTACTCGTTCAGAACTATGAATAAATTTTTTCAGTAACATGGCTTCAAGGCTTTTCACTTCACAACCAATATAAATGGGTTTATCAGCAGAGATTAAAGCACAAATAGTTAATCCGAAATCTTCTGCAATGGTTTGTACAGCATCAGCAACCTGTTTGGCAGAACTCAATCCTTGAACAGTTTTAACAAACTGAATAATTTGGCCTAATTCACTACTCGAAGTCATGGCTTCCATAGCCACATTCATTGCACTGGCAGCTTCGTTTTTCGCCTTTAGCATCTCGGCATGTCTTTCTGCATAAGCAGCAACCTTATCAATTAACTCTTTACCATCGATAGGTTTAATTAAGTAGTCATCAGCACCCGCTTCAAAACCAGCTAATCGCTCTTCGGGGCTATCAAGTGCAGAGACAAAAATAACCGGAATGTTTTTAGTTTCGGTTTTCTCTTTCAATTTCAAACAAACATCATAACCACTAAGCCCAGGCATATTTACATCGAGTAAAATAATATCGGGATTGACTTCGTTCACCATTTCCAGACAGACTTCACCAGATTCGGCCTCAAAAATATCATACTTATCTTCAAGTAACGTTTTAATTAAAACCCGATTATATTCGACATCGTCAACTATCAATACATGCATCTTAAAACTCTTTCTAAATTAGTTAATTAGTTTCAACTTAATCATGCAAACTATGACTGCTATCTTTAAGTGCTTTACTTGCTTTTTTTAAAGCTTGTTCGAAACTGCTGGAATTAAGATTAATTTGAGCAACACCAACGCTAACTGTAATATCCAAACCACCAGGTGTTGCCGCAGCAACAGATTGGCGAATATTTTCAGCTTTATCACTGGCCATTTGCAGATTGCACTCTTCTACCAAAATAATAAATTCTTCACCAGTGTACCTCGCTGCAATATCCTCCTTTCCACAATGCTGGGTTAATATAGAAGCAACATTCTTAATCACATTATCTCCAACGGTTAATCCATATTGCTCGTTAATTTGATTAAAATCATCAATATCTATAATTATAATACTCAAATCCCGCTCATGCTGAATAGATCGAGCAAGTTTTTTATAAGCCAACTTCAGGAAGTATTGTCGATTATATAAGCGGGTCAACTGATCCCGATTAATCATGTAGCTGAGCTCGTCTTTCTGTAATTTTAGAATAATATGTGTAGCGACTCTTGCTTTGACAATCGCAGGATGAATGGGTTTGGTAATATAGTCAACCGCGCCAATTTTAAAACCTTTCTCTTCATCTCGATTTTCGCTCTTTGCGGTTACAAAAATTACCGGAATATTAGCGGTTTCAACACTTTGTTTTAATCGACGACAGACCTCATGACCATTTAACTCAGGCATTTCTATATCAAGCAATATCAAATCAGGCTTATCATTGCTATTAGCGATAGATAAGCATTTATATCCATCGGTTGCGACTTTAATTCTATACTGGTCACTCAAACAATCTGCCAGAATTTTTATATTGGCAGGCATATCATCAACCAGTAGAACAATCGGCTTTCTATCCATAATAAATCACTTAATTGACACCCGAAACAGAATTAGAGTGAAGCGTAATAATTTGTTGAATAATATCGATAGCATTTTCATGCTCAAAATTTTCGATACATTTAACCAGCTTATCCATCATTAATTGAATTTGAGAGTCTTCAACGTTACCATTTAAACTTTCAGTCTCACTATCTTCAATATAGTCACCATTAAGCAGTTTTTTCTCTAAATTTTGTAAGGCGGGTATTAGTTCTGCCAGCGTTATCTTTGTATCGTTTTGATTACTTTTATATTTTTCTAATTCTTGGTTAAATAAATTTTCTAATGCATGATACTCTTTTTTAAGTAAAACAAAGTTAGCGACGATTGAATCAAGATCCTCTTCTTTGGCTAGCATCTCAATTTTTCTTGCTTCGGCTTCAAATTTAATTCCACCGACATTTCCCGCAACACCTTTGATGGCGTGCGCTACTCGACCGGCTTTATAAATTTCTTCTTGAACAATCAGTAATTCCAGTTCATTAATGCGCTTTGGAATATCTGATAAAAATAGCCGCATTAACTGATACATTAGTTTTTCTTTTCCCATCAACCGTTTTATTACATTTTCTTTTTCCCAAATCTGTGAATTAGATTGTTCTGCTACATCATCTAAGACTATGGGAGCTTTTAATACTCGTTGTTTTTCTTCGGCATCAATTGATGGACTAAAGTATCGACTGATCGTACTTAAAATATGTTCTGCATCAACTGGTTTTGCAATGTAATCGTTCATTCCAGCCCCAATACATTTCTCACGATCACCTTTCATCGCATTTGCAGTCATAGCAATAATAATAATCTCCTTATAGCGCTCTCCAGCTTTTCCCTGACGAATTTTTCGAGTCGCTTCATAGCCATCCATAACAGGCATTTGACAATCCATTAAGATCAACGAAAAGGGTTTGTCACTAGGGTGATTTTTTAATAAATGAATCGCTTCTTTACCATTCATTGCAATTGTTGCTTGGAGGTTAAATTCTTTTAACATGCCTGCTGCGACTTCTTGGTTGACATAATTGTCTTCAACCAATAAAACATTGAGCGCTTCGGGCCATTTTAGTGATAGTTGGGATTGCTCATTTTTTTGCATTGCACCGGATTCGTATTGTCTAATTGATTGTAAATAATGATGCGTCACTAATGGTGACGCTTGAGTTAAAATATCGCCACCACTAACAACAATTTTAATTGCATCTAATAAATCAGCAGTAGTCGCAGGTTTTGGAAAATAAGCACTGAATCCTAGCTTAGCAAAATAACGAGCATCGCCACGACTCGACATAGAGGTCATCATTACCAGTTTAATCGAACTAAAACGTTTATCTAGCTGCAAGCATTTTCCTAATTCAGCACCACTCATATCCGACATATGCATATCTAATAGTGCAACATCAAATATTTTCTTAGTGGATGAACAATAGTGCTCTTCGCATAATTCCATTGCGCGCGCGCCACTTTCTGCTTCAATCACATTCGCCCCCCAGTGAGATAATTGCTCGCAAAGTACAGAGCGATTAGTGTCATTATCATCAACAACAAGCACTAAACATTCATTTAATGCAACATCAGGCATGACTTTTTTCGATAAGTTACTAGGTAACAACTGAATATGAAATTTAAACTGACTCCCTTCATTGACTTTGCTGGAAACTTCAATATCGCCATGCATTAACTTACACAACTGCCTGACAATAGCTAAACCTAATCCTGTACCGCCGTATTTTCTGCTCATTGATGCATCGGCCTGCTTAAAGGCATCAAATAATTTTTCTTGATTTTTTTCTGAGATACCAATTCCAGTATCAGAAACTAAGCAAGTTAAAGTTAAATACTCATCATCACTTTTTTCCAACGAAGCACGAATTAAAATTTCTCCCGAATCAGTAAATTTAATCGCATTGCCTACCAGATTTGTTAGAATTTGTCTGATTCGGCCAGGGTCACCTTTTATCATTGACTCTTCAACTTGCGTGATATCTAATATAATTTCTAATCCTTTTTGCTGTGCTTTCAGCGCCATCCCTTCCGTAAAATCCCCCATCATAGTACGTAAATCAAAATCAATAATTTCTAAATCAAGTTTTCCTGCTTCAACTTTTGAAAAATCGAGAATATCATTAATTAAGGTTAATAATGACTGCGCATTAGACTGAACCAAATCAGCTTTTCGTCGTTGATCTTCATTCAATGGTGTTTTAAGCAACAAACCAATCATTCCGAGTACGCCATTCATTGGTGTTCGAATTTCATGACTCATATTAGCTAAAAATTCACTCTTTAGTCGACTAGACTCTTCAGCCGCCTCTCGCGCAAACTCTATTTGCTGACTTACTTCCTGATTTAAAAATTCACTCGAAATCAACTCTGCTATTTCTTTAAGAAATGCAATTCGTTCAGGCGAATCATCAGGATTTTTATTGGTGAATAAAAAAATTATTCCGATGAGATTATGAATCGAACTGGACTTATTAAGAATCGGAATAATGTAGGTTCCACAATCGGCCAGATTAGCAGCAATCTCAATCAGAGAAGCTTCTGCGGCGTTGTGTCGAATCACCGTAACATCAGTTGACTCAATACTGTATTGGCAATAATTTTTAATGAAATTTTGCATGTTTTTTTCATTTAAAAAATCTTCACTAAGCTCGCCGTAATGACAAGCTAATTCCAACTTATTGGTATCTTTTTGCATCAATAAAACACCCCCCATTGAACAATCAACAACATCTCTTAATGCTGACACATTCGCAACGGCATACTTTAATTTATCAACTAGAGGCAACATTGAGCTCATAATGGAAATCAAATTAATTTTAATTTGTGCATTTTCAAGGTGGATATCTCTCGCTCGTTCAGACTTAACTTTTTCAGTAACATCGCGAAATGAGTGTAGTAAATAGCGCTTTCCCTGTTGTAAATTCATCAGCATGGTAAAGTGCTCAAACACGCGGTCATCTTCCAATTCAATTACAGTTAAGTTACTTTTGTCGCCCTGCTCTTCTATCAGTGACAGTTTTTCTTTGATGCGCGCGGGATGACGAAGTTGTTTGCTAATATATTTAACCAGTGAGTTGACATCTCTAAAAATAAAAGTGTCTGCATCAATATGCCAAAGTTCATTAAATCGAGAGTTACACAATACAATTTTTCCATCAAAAGTGGTAACTAAAATACCATTATCAATTGATTCAAGAATCGCATTTTGAGTAATCAAATTTTGTTCTATTTTTTGTTCTACTTTTTTCTTTTCGGTAATATCATCCCTTATGGCAATGTAGCTTTCAGGCTTTCCATCTTGCATAAAAGGCACTATTGTTGTACTTACCCAATAAATTTCACCTGACTTGGATTTGTTACAAATATCATCTTGCCACACTTGACCACTACTGATTGTTTTGTACATGTTACGAAAGAATTCGGTGGTATGATATCCTGAATTAATAATGCGATGATTTTTACCAATCAGTTCATCAATGGTATATCCGCTAATATCTGCAAACCGCTGGTTGGCAAATGTAATATTGCCTTTAATATCGGTAATTGCAACAATTGCATGTTGATCCAGTGCAAATTTTTGCTCATTTAGTTCTTTTTCTTTAATTTGCTGCAAAACAATCATATTGTAAAACTTGCGGGCAAGCACACCGACTTCATCCGACGCTTCAATCGGTAACTCCGCCAAAGTACTCTGATAATTTTTTGCTTCCATCGCATTCAGCATTTGCGTAATTGAACCAATCAAGCGACGCGAAGCAACAATTGACAGTGTCAAGGCAATAATCGCCAACCCAAAACCTAGCAACAGGCTGCGATTTCTAAAATTTTCAATTTGGTTATTAAAAATTTCTTCATCCTTGGTTAACAACATTCTCAATTTTCTTTGTGTGCCAATTTTATCCAGACTTAGCAAACTGTAAAAACCTACCGATGACTTTCCACTTTCGTTAAATATGTTTTCTGTATTCTTGTTAGTCTGCTGATTATCAATTGATAAAAAATACTGTTTACTACTGCTGTTAAAAACCGTTTTAATTTGAGGGAACTCTTCTTGTATTTTAAAGTCGGTCGAAAACTCAAATCCATATTGTTTTTCATTATCTGGGTGAACCAGGTAATCGCCTTCTTCATTAGCAACATAAAATTTTATATCGGGAGAAATTCGTTTTTTAAGTTCTTCAATAATATCCTTAAAGTTTGCATTAATGATAACAACACCGAATAGACTACCATCAGAGGGACTATAAATAGGGGTTGATACTCGAATAACTGGAAGAACCGGTATGGCTATCTTATTATTTTCTCGGTTTAATGAAATTTTTGAAAAATAAACTTCGCCACTCAAACGACGCTTATTTTCTAGCATGTATTCTTTACCGGCATAGCTTTGCATTTGACTTGGTGGCATCACTTTTACACGGCCAAATATTTTTTTAACACTAACTAGCGCTTTACCACTATTCGAATAGCCAATATACCGAATTTTTAGGTAACGAGATTTGCTGCGTAGTTTTTCGCTAAATATCGTATTTAACCTTGCTGTCCAAAGTTGGTAATTCTTGTCATCACCCTTTTCAATAGACTCTATAATGCCGTTAATTGGTGGCGTATTACTTAAAAACTGCAAATCTTTAGCTGCATTAACATAAAGCTCTTCTAAATAGGGAGCAATAATTCGACTTTCAACTTCTAGCGTTTCAATTTGCTGCTTTCGCGCCATGCCCTGCCCATCGAGATAGAAAGAAATACCAACAACACAAGTAATCAATAATGACAAAATAAAGGTGATGCCGGGCATATAAATCGCTTGCGGTATCTTAGCCTGACCTATTAGCAAGGTACCTTCTACAGGTTTGTTCTTTTTGGCTTCCGCTTTATTTTTAGCTAATGTATTTTTTATATAGGCAGGTGTCTGGATGACAATCAAATCCAGGGTAATACCAATTAGTAAAATAAAGTAGCTTAGTATTTTTAAACCATGAGCGATATTGAAATGATTATCAAATAAACTGGTAGAGCCAAAAGCCATATGTATTTGAGTTGCAACAGCAGGAATCAAGCTCAAAAAAAGGGCAAAACGAAATACACTGGGTGATTGCTTAAACCAAATATAAGCTAATAGGCTACAGAAGATAAACAATGCTAACGAAACAATGTCATATGGTCTGACAATAAAAGCCTCAGGATGCATTGTTTTGGGCAAACTATCACTTATGACCGCCATATCAACCGAAAGAATTGTCAAAGACAAAAATAAAATTGCAATACCAATTAAAAGGCGCAACTCACTTTTTGAAAATAATCGGTTAACCTTACTTTGCTTAATAAATGAGAGATTAATAATTATGCCTAGAATACAAATTCCTGCATTGAATATTCGAGAAAGCGCCCAGGAGAAAGGTATAAAATCTTCATGAGGAGAATTGGCATTAATGATTTGATTTTCAGCTAAAATATGAAAGCTATCAACAATTGCCACACAAAGCAGCGCAATACCAATAATAGGAACAACTAGGTCTTTTTTTATATAAAAATGAATAAAAGATAAGATTGCCGCAATAATGGTAATGCTAATAGCACACCATTCAAGTAGTGCGTGAAACAGACTACCTTGAATTGCATTATTGATTTGGGTATTACTAAGATTACTCAGAGTTAAACTATCAGCATTAGCCATTGAACCAACAGAGGAAAAATCAACGCCAATCAGGTTCATTAAGCTTGGGAGCAGGCATACCAAAAGGATGGCATAGATTATCTGCCTGTTTATTCCTGACAGGTAATTTACTGGTAACGACCCCAACTTTAACAAACCTCAACAAATAGTCTTTCTGAATAACTATAGTTAATGAATGATAATTTTGCCGTACGTTATTAATCTTAACAGAGACATTTTCAATTAGTCATTAGCAACACTTTGAATATTCTTTCAGGCTATATTTAATGAGTTATTTATTGCCATTATTGCTAAACAAGCGAACATTCTTTTTTGAGATTAAAACAAATGATACTCACAATTTGGCTTACTCTCATAATAAATTTGGTTAACCCTAAAAAACTGCTCTATTATTAACTGCAATATAAACGAGACTTTTAATGCTAATATCGTGTTGCACTTAGGTCACGTTACTCCAACACTCTATTACTATAAAATAACAACATTCTGTCGTATCGACAGCTTGGAGATTAGTAAAGGACAGACATAGTCCCAATACTGACGATGATGTCTTAGGCCTTAGATTTAGCCAATGACTTGGACCAATAACTACTGCCAACTTATCGCTATGAACATAACAATGTTATGAACAAACAATGAGATTGTCGGCGCAAGATACAATTTAAATATTCAAAAACGAAAAACCTAAATGACAGTCAACAAACAATATTCAGATTTATTAAACAACCTTTCGAAAAATAATTGGTTTGCAGACAATCAATTTCAACAAGTTCGCTCATTGATACAGTGCGGCAATATCACCCAAGCGAAAAGTTACCTCAAAAAACTTTCAACCAATCAACAATCTTTGCCTGCTAATATTTTTTTAAAAGCACTATTAGACTATTCTTCTCAGCAATATCTTCGAGCAATAGGTCAACTTGAGTCATTGATTCAAGTTGACCCTGATAATTGTGAAATTCGAGCAATACTTGCAGACAGTTTTAGAAAAGCCGGCTTATATGATAAAGCTATCCCACACTACAATATTCTGCTCAATCATCAGTACAACGAACAACAGGTTAAAGTCAATCTGTTTAACTGCTTATTCTATGCTAAACCATTAAAATACAGTTTATCTCTAGAGCAGGATGCACTTTGCTATTTCACTTTTGAAGGCGTTAACCATCATGACCTTTGCGGATTTGTCAGCGAATTAATTCAGCTTAAATATGCGTTAAAGGACGGCAACGAGACGCTTTCACTCATTCAAATAGCTAAAGATAATTTGTTAAAAAAAGCGTTAATTCAGATTAATTTAACAAATGAATATTTAGAAATGTTTTTAACTGGTATTCGTTTCACATTGCTTAAAGAAATTCTAACCAATGATAATATTGATATTCAACTTATCGATTTAGCAATATGTTTGGCTATACAGCTATTTAATAATGAGTACATTTATCAAACCGATCCGGAAGAAGACAGACTGGTGAATGAACTAATAACAATACTAAATAACACTTTAATCAACAATTCATCAATAATAAATTCAGCTAGCTTTGATTCTACCCAATTAATGAACAATATTATGCTGCCATTGATTGTACTAGCTATGTATCGTCCTTTGCACTTGCTTCAATCGGCATCACAATTATTAGAGATACCCGATGAGCGTTGGCCACCTATGTTAAAGTTGTTAGTTTCACAACAATTGATTAATCCGTTTGAAGAACAACAACTAAGAAATACCATAAAATCAATCGATACAGGTGAAACTCGAATTCCAAATGAACGCAATTTATCGAGAAGTAGTTCTATTGATACTACATCATTCGATCAGATCGCAATTGATCAAATATCTGCGATGGTAAAAGATCAGTACGAAGCTAATCCTTATCCTCGCTGGCAAACCGCTAGTGTCAATCAATCAGCGAGCTATGCTGAATTTATACGGCAACAAATACCTGAGTTTATTGCTCCCGCTTATTTTGCACAATCAGAATTACGAATGTTAATTGCTGGATGTGGCACAGGTAAACAAGTTGTCGAACTCGCAAAAACCTATCCAACTTATAAGATATTAGCTATCGATTTAAGCTTAGCAAGTTTGTCCTTTGCTAAACGCAAAGCGCTGGAATACGGCATTACCAATGTCGAATTTATGCAGGCAGATATTTTAAATTTATCATCATTAAATCTGAAGTTTGCCATTATTGAATGCATAGGCGTGCTTCACCACATGCAATCTCCGCTAGAAGGCTGGAAGCAACTTAAAAAATTATTACTACCGGGCGGCATAATGAAAATAGCGCTATATAGCAAGTTAGCTCGTAAGTCCATCAATCAAGTTAGAGCGATTATGCGTCGGTCAAACAAACATGTAGAAACCAATGATCCACTATTTATCAAGCAATTTAGACAGTCAGTTATGCTTGGTGAGTATGGCGATACCGTTAAGAATTTAGCGCTGGGTTCGAGAGATTTTTTTAGCATCAGTGGTTGCAGAGATCTATTTTTGCATACTCATGAAATACAATTTGATTGTCTAGAAATAGCCAATCATTTAGAAGAACTGGAATTAAAATTCTTGGGCTTTTGCTATCTACCAGCAGATATTTTTTTCAGTTATTCAAAAATTCAAAAGTCCTCTAAAAATTCGAAGCTACGTTTAGACAACTTATATATTTGGCATAAAGCGGAACAAAAACACCCCGAAGCATTTTCTAGAATGTATCAATTTTGGTGCCAGTCACTATAATAATTTCTTGCCAACACTTATTCTTTCAGTTTTCAAGTTTACAAGTCGTTGGCAAAAATTGAAAAAACACCTTCCTCTTATCTTTATTTTTTACCCTTTATCTAAGCAAATATTCTTTATTCAAACTAACTGCGGATAATATCTAACTTACAATTTCATATTGACATCATATCAATTCAACTTAACCGCTTAAAAATTTTGGAAGGCCTATTATGTTACCCCCCTGCGACTTCACGTAATAAGTTTTACCCGCTCATCACCACCAACCGATTACTTTTTATCTTACTTTTTATTTTAGCTTGCGGTAGTGGAGCAACATCCTCTCAAGCAGAGTTTATTGAAGAAATACCTAGCTCTGAAATTTCAGAAAACACACCACCAACAGCTCACTTTACGATTCAAAATTCAGCCAAGCCAGGTCAGGTCATATTGCTTGATGCATCCACTAGTTCAGATGCAGAAAATGATCCACTCACTTATCATTGGGAATTGACAACACCAGCAAGTTCATCTAGTGAGTTACTAACCACTACGAAGTAAAATCTGAGTTTTTGCCAGATATCGCTGGCATCTATCAAGTGAAATTAACTGTTAACGATGGACACGACAATAGCACGCCACTCATTCAAACTGTTGAAGTTTACCCAATTATGGGAAAACAACTGTTCACCTTTAATAATTTGTCTAATAGTGAACAAACCAATATTCCTTTTACTTTTGCAAGTGTGTTTAAAAAAGGTGGAGTGCTTCAGGAACAGTCATTAAGCCTTAAACTGGCCAATGAACAAATCATTCCTTTGCAAACCAATATTAAAGCGCTTCATAATGACAATCACAGTATTCACCACGCAATCTTTTCTGGATTTTTTCCAAAAATGTCAGCCTTAGAAACGATAAATGCAGAGATTGTCGCAAGTACTCAATCCTCACAACCAGAAGTTCAATACAATAAAGGCAATCTATCATCAAACCCAAATTTCCCCATTGATCTAGCCTCTCTTATCGACAGTCATTGGAATTTAACAATTGATATTACATTACAAGATGTTACTTATCATGTGAATGCCAAGACGCTATTGCTAAATCAGCCATCGACTCATTGGTTACAAGGAGAAGTGGTCAACGAATGGATAGTAGCCGGTCATTTTGTCAATCCTAATAACGAAATACATCCTCATTTATTGGCGCAACTGGCTATTCGAGTCTATGGAAATCTCGATCATATTCGCACCAGTTTCACTATTGAAAATGGCAGTGCTTATACGGCTTCACCAAAAAATTTAACTTACGATATTAGCGTTAAGCAAAACAATGACATTATTTATTCTCAAAATGCACTTAACCATTTGAGAAATACTCGCTGACGAAGATTAGTCTGGGCACAAGGAGAACCATCACTACATATTGAACATGACCCGACTTACTTAATTGCAACCAGCGCAGTACCTAATTATGATCCATCACTAATTCACCAGATATCACCAACTGTCCTCAATCAATATCAACTCGATTAGAAAGATGAAGAAATTACCATAGAAGTTAGTGACGATGGTTATCATTTACCACCAGGGAGTGGAGGTACGCCTTTTACCTACAATAAAATCGGACCGATGGGAATTGGTTTTGCAAACCCCGCTATGGGAACTACTGGCGCTCGCCCCGATATTGGCCCGCTACCAAGGTGGACAACAATATACCTGCTTTCACAAAAAGAAATCGCCAAAAAAGTTATGCTCGAGATGGGCGATCTTGCTGGTAGCTTGCCTATTCACTATCGTGACCTTGACTCTCTTTTACCCTTATCAATCGACGATTATCCTTATGCCTCATCTCATCCGAATCGTTCAATCAGTAAAAATCCACTGACCAACCAATATGAACAAGTGGCTCAATGTGAATCAACTCTACTAGCTGATTGCCTATTACCCTACAGACCAGATACGGCCCATCAGCCATCACTAGCTTATTTGCCTTACGTGGTTACTGGTGATTATTTTTATCTCGAAGAACTTCATTTTTGGGTTAGCTATAATTTTCTTTCAATGAACCCGCATTATCGACAAACCAGTCAGGGCTGGTTCGAAAAAGATCAACAAGATCGTGCTCAAGCATGGTCACCGCGAACACTGGCACAGGCAGCATTTATAACACCCGACTTACATCCTCAAAAATTATATTTGAATGAAAAATTATCGAATAATATTACTCGCTATCAACAAAAATATTTGATTAGTCCGCCCAATAAATATGGAGCTTTAATTCCCAATTACAGCTACCCAACTCATTCACCCTGGATGGATGATTTCTTTACCTGGTCGATTGGGCATCTGGTTGAACTCGACTTCTCTCAAGCTTTGTCACTATTAGAATATAAAGCAAAATTCCCAGTACAGCGCATGGGGTTTGGCATAGAGGGTGGTTCAGGATATTGCTGGATTTTCAGCCCCGCGTATCATATTTTAGTTGCGCCATCAGCCAACGATGTGATGTTCTCCACTATCGCAGAAGTTTATAACAATACCAACGGCCAAGATATTCCCTATGGGGGAGGTTTCTTCGATTATAATTTACCGTGTGGCAGTGTTGAACAGGCCGAAGCAATAGGACTGCAAAAAGGAGAAAAGATCGGTTATTCATCATCGCCTGTTGGATATCCATCGAACCTACAAATTGCATTAGCTGTAGCAAAAGATTCAGGTATCTCAGGAAGTGCTGATGCCTGGAAAAGATTTATCAATCGTTCGGTAAAGCTAGACTATTCCTATTATCCTATTTATGAGATAGTTCCAAGAAATTAAGAATTTTATTTGGGGTAATATAAACAAGTTAAGCAGTTTAGTGATAATATTAAATCTTCCTAACTGATTATAAATTACCCCGTGTTAATACTACTCGCAGTCGTTGCCTTACTGGCTTCATTTTTAACTTTTTTTTCTGGGTTTGGACTAGGCACTTTATTAAGCCCGGCTTTTGCCCTCTTTTTCCCAGTTCAAATTGCCATTGCTTGCACAGCTATAGTTCACCTTGCCAATAATCTGTTTAAACTACTTCTTGTATTTCGCCATGTTCGCTGGAATCTATTTGTTTTATTCGCCATTCCTGCAGCAATAGCTGCCTCACTCGGTGCCTGGATACTGTTATCTCTAGGTACGCTGCCAACGCTGCTCAGCTATTCATTTTGGGGAATTTACTTTATCGTAACCCCAATAAAATTAATTATCGGTAGTTTGTTCATTCTTTTTGCTTACTTAGAACTGACTAATAAACTCAAAAATATGCAGTTTGCTACCAAATATTTACCTTTAGGTGGGATTATTTCAGGTTTCTTTGGTGGACTTTCAGGTAATCAAGGCGCTTTTAGGAGCGCATTTCTAATGAAATTCAATTTAGATAAACAAGCTTTCATTGCCACCGGTGTTATTTCTGCATGTATTATCGATATCTTTCGTTCTGCAATTTATTTTTCAACAATTAACTTCAAGCAGCTTTCACAATACGATTCACTAGAGTTCGCAATCTATATTGCTATATGCTCTGCATTTGGTGGCGCACTCATTGGAAAATCTTTGTTAACCAAAATTACGATGAAAGGGATTCAGCTCACTGTTTCAATTATGATGATGTCAATTGGCTTTGCTTTGATGACAGGCTTACTTTAAATTCATTTTACCGAAGATATAAAGTTTTTCGAAATGCCAATAACGATGATAGAAACAAACCTTCTGATTTACTATGTCTGTGTAAGCAAGCGTTATTCTTGCCAAGAAATCAAAGGAGATTTAGTAAGGAGCTTGGCTAAGGAAAACTAGTCGTTTTAATATTCATTAGAATGAGAGCATCTTTGAAAGTACATTTTAAATAAACCAGCTCTAATAAAACATCCCGATACTAAAAACACATCAAGTCAAAGCGGTTAGCCACTCTTACTTTCGCTACCTTCCTGTCTCTCCCATATGAGCAAGCGCAGTAGACTCCGAAAGCCAAATCGCATTCGGGGTAAAAATATCAAGGATAATGCTCGCCAGCGTAAAGCTCTGGCTCAGAAACACCAAGCAAAAACCTTAGCAGCTTAAAACAGTGTATAGAAGTAAGGTTGGGTGCTCAATAACAACCAGTAAGTTCAGACAGGATACTTGACGATTTAACAGCCTAACGCCATCTCACCAAAGCACTTTTTTATTGATATAAAAAAACCCGTCCATTG
>NZ_JBFDAH010000036.1:0-28021 GCF_040719265.1 Aliikangiella maris
AATCGCCTGACGAGATTTGTTGCGTTAAACTCAATGATAAAAGCGCTTCAACGTGCATTTCCTTGAGAGAAAATTGATGAGTTTTTCTTTTTTCAGGGACGACTAAATACTGTTATCAATACAAACACAGTACTCCCTTAACTAAGCCATTAACATTAAATAGATAGACTAACTGGAATCTAGATATTATCGAATATACAAATATAAAAACCCAAATACAAAATTTTCATTATAAAAATTCTGAAAATTTGCACTCAATCATTTGTATTCTGTAACAAAAACATTAATAGATAATAATCAAAATATTATGCCAATAATCAGTGCCCAATACTCAACTACAAAGGCAATCGTACTCAAAAGTCTATTGTTTTTTTTAATTTACGGACTCCTTGCAGGCTGTACCCCCTCCCCATCCTTACCCAAACTCACTGATCACTCAACCATCATTGCTTTTGGTGATAGTTTAACTGTTGGTGTGGGAACCAGCCGAGAAAACAGCTATCCACAGGTTCTCGAAGCGTTGACAGGACTTTCTGTAATTAATGCGGGCATCTCTGGCGAAACTACTACTGGTGGACTCAAGCGTTTTCAACAGGTATTAAACCAATATCAGCCGACAATTGTTATATTAATGGAGGGAGGCAATGATATTTTACAAAATCACCCCCGAGAGCAAACTCAACAAAATTTAGCCAAAATGATAGAAATTGCGCAAGATAATCAAATTGCAATTGTTTTGATCGGCGTCCCTGAAAAAAAACTTTTCTCGCAAAGTGCGCCACTTTATCAGGAACTAGCGGAAAAATATGAGTTGGTTTTTGAGCCAGAAATTCTTTCACAATTACTCAGAAATCCCAACATGAAATCAGATCCTGTTCACTTAAATCGCGAAGGCTACTCACAATTAGCAAACAGAATTTTTGAACGCCTTAAAAATCATGGTGCATTAACTGATTGAACAAGCCAATAAACTAAACTTAATCGATTACTTATTACTTATTACTTATTACTTATTACTTATTACTTATTACTTATAATTCATCTCTTGACTGCTATTGCTTTAACAAGTTAGCTGGCGAATACTGGTCAGTTAATACCTGACTTTCAGTATTCCAATTCACTTTATTTGATATTCTTGAGAACACTTGAGCAGAGTCAACCTGATATTTTTTAAGCCGTTGCATCAACTCTTCTGACGCTTTAGGAAACTGAGTAAAATCATTGCAATTACAGGCAAAGATTACTCGATTACCTTTTGTTGGCGACTGAAAAATTTGAAGCTGAGCGTAAACACTTTGATAAGTCACCGACTCATAATCATACAGCAGACTATTACTAAAAGTATTGGCGCTGAGAATACCATTTTCGGTTAATAAACCTTTAACTTCTGTTAAAAATTCCTGCGTCATCAAATGCTCTGGAATATAGTCACCATTAAATGCATCTAAAATAATCCAATCAAATTTTTCTTTATTTAAGAGTGCTCGCTTAACATAAACGCGACCATCTTTAATCACAGTTTTAACTTGATCATTTTCCTGATAATTAAAATATTGCTTGGCCAGTTTGACCACTACAGGATCGATTTCAACACTGACAATTTCAGCGTTAGGAGAAATTTGATGCATGACATTTGAAAGCACACCGCCACCTAGACCAATAATTAAAATGCGCTCAGGCTTAGGCTTTATGGCATATCCAGCTAAAACGCCGTGTGCATATTCAAACACAAGTCGATCAGGTTGCTTTAAATCAATACATGCTTGATTCGCAATTTTCTTACGACGAGTTTCAAAACGCATACAGCGCACGTCATCTTTTTCAATAATAACCACATTACGGTAAATTGAGCGCTCTTTATGAATTTGTCGCGCTTCTACAAAATTGCTTGTTAATGCTAGCAAGCAACCAATTAACCAAAATAAATACATCGCTTTTCTACCTTTGTCCTCTGCCTTTAAGGCATACCGGATTATCCGAGTAACCTATTGAGCAACTAAAAAATCACAAAGACTTTTAAAGCCTCAATAATATTTTAATCCATCAACTCTGTTCTTATATATTTAGTCATTAGTTATCAATTCAGGCTTCAAATTCTCATCATCCACTTGCTCAGAATCAGCAATATTTATCCAATAATTCATAATTAATGCCAGTGCGCCACAAAAGGCTAAAATACTGAAAACAAGCCAAAGAATCTGATTTATCTCTAACCACAAGACTAAATAAAAAGACGTTAAAATTGTTCCAATTGCACTTCCTAGCGTTGAAACAAAATATAAAAAACCTGCAGTCTGTCCAGATGAATTGGCAGAAACGGTCATGATTCTAACCGAATAAGGGGCAATCATTCCCATTACGATACTTGGCACAAGAAACACCGCAGTAGATGCTAACAACGAACCGTAGCGAGGATCTTCAATCCACTCAAATACGGCTTCGAATATATTTTGCGAAAAAAAGATTGAAGGGAGTATGGTAACTGCCGCAATAATAAAAATAACAGCAAACCGATTAATGCTGGGACGAAACATTGAGTATCGCCCGCCAAGTAAATACCCCAAGGATAACGCCAGCATAAAAACAGTGATAATACTGCCCCAAACATAGACACTACTACCAAAAAATGGTGCCAGCATTCGTCCACCAAGCAGCTCGAAGCTCATGATTGAAAATCCAGCACAAAAGGCCAGTAAAAGTATGGTAAATTTCTTCATTCAATAAATTACATCTTATTTTTAGGCTATAAGATACAGCGCTTATTTACCCTGAGCAACCGTTTTGTCAATCATCAAAAAAGCCATTGGTTAGTTATTTCCTCCCAAAATATTTTCAAACAAGCCTTTGTGCACTACAATCCGGGCAAATAGATATCTCAATAGTAAAATTATGCGCAGAGCCGACCGACTTTTTCAAATAACGCAGATACTCCGTAATAAACGCCTGGTAACCGCTAAACAACTGGCAGAGCGTCTGCAAGTCTCAGAGCGAACTATTTATCGGGATATTCAGGATTTAAGTTTGTCGGGAGTCCCTGTTGAAAGTGAACCCGGCCTTGGTTATATGTTGCGTCACTCTCTCGATATTCCTCCCATTATGTTTAACCGCAATGAACTAGAAGCCATTTTACTAGGTGTCAAAATGATTAAAGCCTGGGCAGGCCAAGAACTCGCGATGTCTGCAGAAACTGCGCTCGACAAAATCGAAGCCGTGTTACCCAAGGAACTGCTCAACCATTTAGAAACCAGCAAGTTGTTTGTACCTGCTTTTGTTATTAATCCACAACACAAACATAATTTTGAAACACTCCGCCAGGCAATTAATCAAAAACAAGTTATCGAAATTAACTATCAGAGTCTGGAACAGCAGATTTCTAAACGAAAACTGAACCCATTGGGACTATACTATTGGGGAAAAGTGTGGACACTGGTTGCCTGGTGCCTGCTACGCAAAGACTTTCGCGTTTTTCGTGTTGATCAGATTCAACATATTTTAGTACTTGAGCAAACTTATACTGAATATCCAGGCCAAGCACTTACCGACTATATCGAACAGCAAACAAAACATTGCGAGGCACAAATCTCACTCGATCCTAATATGGATTATTGCTAAAAAATACTCTAATAAAAAGCAGCGATCCAATCGTTCAACGCCGAAACATTATTGTCCTAAGAAGGCTGATTACAACTCAGCTTTCCGGTAGACTCTCGAACTCTTGACGCTTGGTTTCATACCATTTTTCCATTGCTCCCGGTACACTCATCATGACTTGAACTTTTTTAATTGCGGCTAAATGCGCGGCATCTTGTTGCTGAAACATCTCCATACCATGCTGTTTACTCATTTCGGCGATCTCTTCGAATGTATTTGCCCTAAACGGCTTATCACAAGCACCTCCAAGTTGAAGACAGGTCATTGTTTTCATTAAAAATTCCTCTATGAATTAGTCTAACCATATCATTAATATACAGTATTAGTCAGTAATCACATCAGCTATTTTATAGCTGATGAATTAGTCAGCCGATAAGCGCCATGCGCTAACCTGATATCATGCACTAACCCGATATAAAGTATTCGATGATTTAAGTCATTTATCATCAATAACAAAATCTGAGCCATACCGCATCTATTAGTCAATCAATTACGTATGTAAATTCAACTTAGGTGTAGTGGGTGCATTAAAAATTCCGGTGCAGATGATTCCTGATCTTGAGGTGCGCACCATCAGTGTCATTACAGGTTGGCCCGGCGCAACCCCACAAGATGTTGAAAAAGAAATACTGATTGAACAAGAAAGATATCTTCGTACGATTCCAAATTTGAAACGCATGACCTCTTACGCCGAAATGGGTGAAGCATCTATTGAAATGGAATTTCCATTTGGCATTGAAGTTAATGATGCCCTCCTCGATGTAAACAATGCTTTGAGTCAAGTACCTTCGTACCCAGAAAATGTTGATCAGCCACGAATTCTGGCAAATTCATTTTCTAACAATGCTTTTATGTATTTTACATTGCGTCCACAAAAGGAAAATCCACTTAAACTCGACATGGATTTAGTGCGTGATTATGCCGAAGACTATATACGTCCACGCATGGAAACCGTGCCCGGGATATCGGAAGTTCGCGTAGGCGGCGGCGCAGCACGGCAGATTCAAATTAAAATTGATCCAGCAAAACTCGCACAACGCGGTATTAGCATTACTCAGGTACGCAATGCCATTCGTGTTTTACGCTCGATACAGGCCACTATTATTGGCCTCATCGGAATCCCATTATGTACGATTGCAGCATTTTTAGGATTACTTTTATTTGACCGAACGATTAATGTTATCTCATTAGCGGGTGTCGCATTTGCGATAGGTATGACAGTGGATAATGCTATCGTCGTTTTAGAAAGTATCATGCAGGCTAAGCACAAAGGAGTCAGTCGATTTAAAGCAGCCATCATAGGTGTTCAAGATGTCTGGCCAGCAGTTCTTGCATCAACCGCCACAACTGTTCTGGTATTCGCGCCAATTTTATTTGTACAGCAAGAAGCAGGACAACTCTATTCTGATTATTGCGATCGCTATTTGCGCAGCAATCATTACTTCAATGCTGGTTGCCATATTTGTTGTCCCTGTTGCATTGGCCAAAGTCAGTCAACAAGAAACTGCCGAAGCAAAGCAAATTCAACTGTCTGATAAATGGTTAAAGTTTGTTGATATTTTTATTAAAAATCAAAAAACGGCGAGAGTTTATGTTGCCATATTTGTTATCACTATTATGGGTGCCACCTATTGGCTAATGCCGGCAGCAGAGTATTTGCCCGAAGGCGAAGAGCCAAAAGCATTTTCCATGATGATAGCGCCGCCGAGTTATAATCTTTCAGAAATGAAAAAAATAGGCATTGAACTGCGAGAATATTTTGATAGCCATGTTAACGCTCCCGAAGCTGACTTTATCAACGGAAAAACTCATATGCCGCCCCTAGCGTATTATAGTATGCGGGTTAGTGTTGGTCGCATTTGGTTTTTGAGCGCACCGGTTGATCCGGAAAATATTCAGATAATGATGGATGCTATCACACAAAAATTCAAAAGTTATGAAGGGATGCGTGCTTTTTCATCGCGCGGTTCGATTATTTCCAGCAATGATGGTAGCACTCGAGCTATTGCGGTGGATATTGCAGGCCCCCACATTATTGAGCTTTATGCCGCAGCCGAAGCGGTTTATCAGGCCGCCGAAAGAACTTTTGCAAATCCACAAATCAATTCTGCCCCTGGTTCTCTGAGTCTTAACCAACCTATGATAGAAATTAGTCCACGCTGGGACCGCATTGCGGAATTAGGTTTAAGCGCCTGCGATTTAAGCTATTCAATTGCCGCACTAAGCGATGGCGCCTATGTAGACGAATTTATCTTGGAAGATGACAAAGTTGATATTTTTTTATTTAGTCATGCGGGGAATCAACAAAGTATCGAACAACTTGCCAATGCGCCAATCATCACACCAACAGGCAAAGTGATGCCATTAAATGCATTAACTGATTTAACCATCAGTCAAAGTAGTAACAGTATTCGGCGTGTTGATAGTAATCGAACCGTTACCGTTTATATCATCCCGCCGAGAAACGTCGCACTGGAAACCGCTGAGCAGTTAGTCAGAACGCAAATGCTTCCACAGCTCTGGCAGCAAGGAAAAATTGCACAAGGAATTATTGTCAGTATTAGTGGTGCTGCAGACCAATTGGAATCGACCAAAGCTTCTCTTTCGAGTAACTTTTTAATTTCTATTGTTCTAAGTTACTTATTACTCGTTGCCATTTTTACCCATTGGCGATACCCGTTATTTATTTTAGCAACGGTACCTTTAGGTATGGCAGGTGGACTACTCGGGTTAATTGCAGTAAATGGAACTGGGAGTCTGCTTAATACACTCGGGATGAACGGAATTCACCAGCCATTTGACATGATAACCATGTTAGGCTTTTTAATTTTATTAGGTACGGTAGTTAATAATCCCATTTTAATCGTTGATGAAACGCGTAAATATTTACAACAATCAAATGCCCATGTGATTGAAGCGGTGAGGTATGCGGTGAAAAAGCGACTGATGCCCATATTAATGTCTACCGCTACAACCATTTTTGGTTTGGCACCACTGGTGTTTATACCGGGGGAAGGGGCCGAATTATATCGAGGTGTCGGTATCATTGTACTCACTGGGATTCTGTTTTCTACCCTGCTCACACTCAGCTTTTTACCTGCGTTATTGGTGAGTATTATGAAACAAAAAAACTGAGTCAGTGGCTTAAAAGCAAGCCTGAAGCATAAGTAGCTTAACCTAAAATAAAATGGGCACTTTAGTAAACTGAATAAAAATTCAAATCAACTAAAGCGCCCTGCATTAACTTAAGCGTTTTATTTTACTCTAAATCGCCTTAACAATATTATCAACGCTGTCTTTGGCATCACCAAACAACATCATGGTATTTTCTTTAAAGAATAATGGATTTTGTACTCCCGCATAACCAGGATTCATTGAGCGCTTAAACGCAATAACCTGTTTCGCATTCCACACCTCAAGTACCGGCATACCAGCAATTGGACTACTTGGATCTTCTGCTGCCGCAGGATTAACCGTATCGTTTGCCCCAATAACCAAAACAACGTCAGTATCAGAAAAATCATCATTGATTTCATCCATTTCAAGCACAATATCATAAGGCACTTTTGCTTCTGCCAAGAGTACGTTCATATGTCCTGGTAAGCGGCCTGCAACCGGATGGATTCCGAATCTGACATTAACACCTTTTTCGCGTAATTTTTTCGTCATTTCATAAACAGGATATTGTGCTTGCGCAACGGCTAAACCATAACCGGGTGTAATAATAACCGACTTTGCATTCTTCAAAAGATCGGCAACATCTTCGGCATTAGTTTCGATATGTTCACCATAATCCTGATCATTATTAATGCTCACTTCTGTACCAAAACCACCAGCAATAACACTAATAAATGAACGATTCATCGCGCGACACATTATATAGCTCAGTATTGCACCAGAAGAACCAACCAAAGCCCCGGTTACTATCAGCAAATCATTGCCTAACATAAATCCAGCAGCGGCGGCAGCCCAACCAGAGTATGAGTTCAACATAGAAACAACAACAGGCATATCTGCACCACCGATTGACGCAACCAAATGCCAGCCAAAGACCAAAGCAATAACCGTCATAATTAACAAGGCATTCATATGACCATCTTGCTGAACAAAATAAATCATTAAACCAAAACTCACCAATCCAGCGAGCAGATTCATTTTATGGCGGTGAGGTAACATTAAAGGTGAACTTTTAATCATTCCACGTAATTTACCAAACGCAACAACTGAACCAGTAAAGGTCACAGCACCGATGAAAATACCTAGATAAACCTCAACCAGATGAATATTTTTCATAATTCCGGTAATTGGTGGATGCTCTAGAAAACTGTTGAATCCAACGGCAACCGCAGCCAAGCCAACAAAACTATGCAAAATAGCCACTAGCTCTGGCATTTGTGTCATTTCGACTTTTAACGCAAAACGCGCGCCAATCGCACCACCGATGACCATTGCGATTAACAAATATTGCAAGTTAGTAACTGAGGGACTCAAGATGGTTGCGCCAAGCGCAATCGTCATACCAATAATGCCGTACCAGTTACCTCGCTCGGCAGAATCCTGTTTACTTAGTCCAGCCAAGCTGAATATAAATAAAATTGCGGCAAAAAAGTAAGCACCATTAATCAGTGACTGATCCATGATTAACCCTCCTTCCTGAACATTTTTAACATGCGTTTTGTCACAACAAATCCACCAACTACATTAATAAAGGCGATAAGTACCGCAAAAACTGAAATCCACATCACCAAAGTGTTAGCACTGGATATTTGTAATAATGCGCCAACCACAATAATGCCACTGATGGCATTGGTAACACTCATTAAAGGCGTATGCAACGAATGTGAAACATTCCACACCACGTAATAGCCAATAACACACGCCAAAATAAATACAGTGAAATGCTGCATAAAATCAGCAGGTGCAACCATTGATAACCAGCAGAACAATCCACCGGCAACCATTAGCATTAGACTCTTACCAATCCCTGATTTTTTCTCTTCTTTCTTTTGAGCGACAGGCTGTACAGGTTTAGGTTTAACCTGTGGCGCCGCACTTACTTTAACCGGGGGCGGTGGCCAGGTGATTTCCCCCTCTCGAGTTACAGTAACGTTACGAATAATTTCATCTTCAAAATTTAATTCAATATTGCCATCTTTTTGTGGGCACAAAAGCTTAACTAAATTAAGAATATTATTTGCATATAGCTGACTTGCCTGAGTTGGTAAACGTGATGGCATGTCGCTGTAACCAATAATAGTAACACCGTCAACTTCAATCGCTTTGCCTGCTTCAGTCAACTCGCAGTTACCTCCACCTAAAGCAGCTAAATCAACAATCACACTGCCACGTTTCATGGATTTCACCATTTCTTCGGTAATCAGTTTTGGTGCAGGTTTGCCAGGAATCATGGCCGTTGTAATAATAATATCAACTTCTTTTGCCTGCTCGGCAAACAAGGCCATTTCAGCTTTAATAAAAGCTTCGCTCATCACTTTGGCATAACCATCGCCACTACCAGCTTCTTCTTCAAAATCCATTTCAAGAAATTCAGCGCCCATACTTTCAATCTGTTCTTTCACTTCCGGTCGCGTATCAAAGGCTCTTACAATAGCGCCTAAGCTGCCCGCCGTTCCAATAGCAGCCAAACCAGCAACCCCAGCCCCAATAATCATCACTTTAGCGGGTGGAATTTTTCCTGCTGCGGTAATTTGTCCGGTAAAAAAGCTGCCAAAATGGTGCGATGCTTCTACTACAGCACGATATCCGGCAATATTCGCCATTGAGCTTAATGCATCCATTGATTGTGCGCGTGATATACGAGGCACAGCATCCATAGCTAATACATTAACCTTTTTAGCCGCTAACTGCTGCATTAGTGCTTCATTTTGTGCGGGCGAGAAAAAACCAATAACGGTTGCCCCTGATTTAAATTGATTAACCTCGGCTTCTGATGGCGGATTAACCTTAAATATGATGTCTGACTGCCATACTTGTTCGGCAGGTAAAATAGTGGCGCCCGCTTCCTGATACATTGAATCGGAAAAACTTGCTCGCGCTCCGGCATCAGATTCAACAACAACATTAAAGTTGAGTTTAATTAACTGAGTAATACTTGATGGCGACGCAGCGACTCTAGACTCACTGGCTACCGTCTCTTTGACAATACCTATTTGCATTTTTAAGCCCTGACTCTTTATTTCTTGATTTTAAGAATATTCCTTATAACGACATAAATTGATAACTCGTACTTTTAATGCAAGTTACCAATAAGCCCGATAATCTAAATGAAAACCATGACGCTGGTTTTACCTGCAAGCCCATTATTCATTTTAATATTGGAAAAATTGGCAAAACCCTGTTTAATTTTCGCAGCGAATTTACGTCTAAATTTTTAAAAAAGCAAATAGCCCTTAGTAGCAATAATCGCACCGATAGTCATGATGAATAAAACATTAAGTTATAACGAGGCCTATTTGCCGAAAAAACAAATCAATCCATGACTTAATACTAAATACTATAAGGAATTAATTTAATCAGATTTGATAAATAAATAAGGAAAAATCGATAAATTCTTTATTATTTCAGTCATATATATTTTATATTATCGCAAAAAAGAATAAATCATGTTTCAAAGGTTGAATCGGTTTGGTTTTTAATCATCGCTTAATCAAGAAATGATATTCATAATCAATTAGACTAATGCAGATCTTGACAAATTTTGATTGTTTCATTGAGTATAACAATAATGTATAAAGGAAATCTGGAACGAATAGATACAAACAATCGTTATTGATTCAAAACAGCAATTAATGCCTGCTTTTTGTTCAACGCTCTTAATATAAGGTTTATTTGGAATTTAAAATATGGCGCAAACATCTTTATTTATTCAAACACTCAAATCTTGCTTAAAAGAAAATGGACTGACCTATGCCGATGTCGCCCGCCACCTTGAATTAAGTGAAGCCAGTGTTAAACGAATTTTTTCAGAAGAAAACCTGTCTCTCCATCGACTCGATCAGATTTGTCAGATGATGAAACTCGATATCTGTGATTTAGCGAAACTGGCCGAACAAAAGCAGCACCAGATTCAACAGTTAAGCGAAGAGCAAGAAGAAGATTTTGTTAAACAGCCCAAATTATTATTTGTTGCTTTTATGTTACTTAACGATGTTGATTTTCAAACTATCATTCACCAATATAATATTAATGAACATGAAGGTATTCGCTTACTCGCGCACCTTGATCGCATTAAATTTATTGATTTATTACCGGGTAATCGCGTTAAATTATTAACTTCACGTAATTTCCGATGGCGAAAAAATGGTCCGATCGAACGCTTATTTAATCAACAGATCCGCAAAGAGTTTTTTCAGTCTCGTTTTGCTAAATCAGAAGAAAGTATGCAGTTTGCTTCGGCATTAATCTCTCGTTCAACGTTATTATTAATGCATTCTAAAATTGAAAAATTAATTGGTGAATTTAATGAATTGGCACAGCAAGATGCCTCAATTCCACTCAACGAAAGAATAGGATGCAGTATTGTTGGTGCCATACGTCCTTGGGAATTCAGCCTGTTTGATCCTTTTCGCAAAAACTAAAAATTGCTAGTGATTGTTAACAGTTTCAGACAGTTATCTTGTTACTAACATTGATCAGGTTGATATTGTCGATAAAACTCAGCAAATGCTTCGCCATTCAAAGGTTGACTAATATAAAAACCTTGCGCTAAATCACAACCTTGTTCTGCCAACTTCTCCAAAGTTAGCGCATCTTCAACCCCTTCAGCAATGACTTGCATTTCTAAATTGTGTGCCAGATTAATGGTTGACTGTGCAATAATGCGATCTTCACTATCAAGCAACATTTTTGAAATAAAGGAACGATCAATTTTCAGCATATCTAATGGTAGTTTTTTAAGGTACGAAAGCGAAGAATAACCCGTTCCATAATCATCCAAAGAACAGCGAATCCCTCTGGCATTAAATTCACCGAGCTGTTTAAGCGCGCGTTCAAGATTACTCATCAATGCTGTTTCAGTCACTTCAAACTCAATATCGGCAGCACTCACAGAAAATTCTTGCATCAGTTTGTCAATTTGTATCATCAAATGATCATCATTTAAATTACGCGTCGATAAATTGATTGCCACCTTGGTTTCAATACCTTGAGCTTTCCATTCGCTAATCTGCTTGAGCGCAGTTTTAATCACCCAATAAGTCAGCGGATGAATTAACTGGGTCAGTTCAACAAAAGGAATAAATTTTGAGGGGGGTAACAGCCCGTAAGTTTTATGCTCCCATCGTACCAAAGCCTCGCATCCAATAATTGTCCGGCTTTGAATATCCAGTTTAGGTTGATAGTGTAACACCAATTCGTTATTGCGAATGGCTTCTGCCATTTCAGCCATTATGACAAATCGCTGATTCGTATCAGCATCCATTTCTGACGAATAGCGAGCGATTCCGCCGCCTTCATTTTTAGCTTGATACATCGCTAACTCAGCACGGCGTAGCATTTCCTTTGCACTTGATTGAATTGCTTCTGTCACTGATATACCAATACTGGCATTAATTTCCAAATTAAAACTATCAACAGCGAATGGTTCAGTAATTGCTGAAAAAATAATCTCAGCGATATGATTTATTGATGTATCAGATTCTTTATTTGTCACTAACACACCAAACTCATCTCCCCCCAAACGATAAACTTTACAATCACAGTCATTAGTTCTGGCAGTTATGCGCGGGCCGATCAGACGCAACAACTTGTCACCTATCTGATGATCAAGCGTATCATTAATTTCTTTAAATCTATCTAAATCAATAAGAATCAAACCAAGATAACAACCGGCTTGATGATATTGTTGCAGTGCTTCGCGGCTGTCTCGATTCAATGCATTTCGATTTGGCAATCCGGTTAGCGTATCAAAAGTTGCCAGATTTTCCATTAACCTAAACTGTCTTGCGTTAGCTAAGGCAAGTGAAATATTGCTGCGAATCGTTTGGTAAAATTCAATTTCATCGGGAGAAATTTTAACATCATATTTATGGCCAATAATCAAACTACCAAGCGCTTCACCTTGATAAATAAATGGTAATACCGCACCAGAGACAATCCCCTCCTCGGATAAATCATCGCGTAGTTGTTGGTCAATGCGCTCATCATCAAGTAAAGCAGGAAGCACCTCAAGTTGCCGAGTTGTTAGCGCTAATCCACTGAGAGAACCTGGTGTATCAAACGGCAAAGTCTTACGCTTCTCAAGCAATGTTCGACTGATACCGCTCGCAGCCGCAACCTCAAGATATTCATTGGCCATATCAACTAAAACAAAAACAAAAGAGGTATTTATATAGGTATCATTCAGTAAATTAACTACCTGGCGTGCCATATGGCGGGTGTCATGGCTACTATGCAACTCTTCGGCTAATTCATTAATCAGGCTTAACTGCGAATTTTTGCGTGCCAGTCGCCCTTGAGAGCGCAGCAAATTTCGCTCAACAACCTGCTGCTCAGTCATATCAAGAGCAACACCAACCATCACCGGTTCACCATTGTAAAAACTGGTATCCAAAGTTGCCAGCATGGGCACTAAGTCACCACTTTTGGTAATACAATTCAAATAAACAGAACCACTACCTTGCGCAAAAATCTGTTCAATTTCTAAGACAATTCGCGTGCGATCGGCTTCATCAACAGCCATCAATAAATTGCCATTTTCCAAATCATGATAGTTATAACCAAAGCGGGAAGAAAAATATTGATTCCAGCGCAGCAATTTTCCTTTACGATTGAGCATAAACATCAACGCCGGCACAGAGTCTAACTGCGCCTGATTAATTTTAAGTTCATTATCAAGGTTTTGGTTAATGGCTTGTCGTTCAAGTTCTGCCGCAATTCGAAAGGAAAAAATTTCCAAAATACTCATCAAGCTGGAAATATCAGAAATCGGGTTATTGACAATAACGACTAAAAATCCGATGGTGTTTTTATTAGAGTCTAGCAGGGCAGTTCCCGCACAACTGTTAACTTTGTTGTGTGCTAAAAGCGGGTCATGTTTAAAAAGCAGTTTTTCACTTTGATCAAAGTAAGCATTACCTTCAAACAGAATTTTTTCGCAAATTGAATCAGCAAAATTGAATAAATAATTTTTACCAATTTTAATTTTTTTGGTGGCAGCAACTAATTCTACTTTGTGATAATTATGTCTGCGCCAGCGGCCAATAAAAGCGCCTTCAAGCCCCAAGTTATCACACAAGGTTTGCGCAATACTAAATAAAAAGTCAGAACCCAGTTGCCCGGCTGTGGCCTGCAACATCGACTTAATGGTGTCTTCAAATACAGCATGAACAGACAATTCAGACATGCTTTGCCCCAAGTTTTGCATACTACTTCACTGCGATAAAAGAACTAAAAATAGCTCTTATAATAAATATTATTATAATTTCAATAACTTACTTAATTGAAAGCGATTCCGAATATATCAATCCCTCAACAAAATAGCAACTCAGTCAATCAAGTTAATATCGCCACGTCAAATGTCAATTCTATTGTTCACTCCATTCAGAAAACAAAAAGGGATTTCGAGTATTTTCCATTTTCTCGTTGATAAAAATGATTCTCGTTCAAATTCATTTGTTACTCGAATAAATGACTTAAAGACCAAAGTTTTTCACCGTCAAAATGATAAATAGTGCGCATTCGCATCACATAGGAGATTTAATTTTTACTAATTTGTGACCTATCCGAAAAAAACCTCAAATGTTTTAGTTAAACTACCCACAATGATTAAATTGAATAATATGCAAGCTCAAAAGGAAAAGGAATTATATGTTTGATACGGCCACTTTATCATCGCTCCAGGAGGAGCTGGTTGTGAAGAATCTCGATCAAGAAAAACTACTTATGCAAGCCAGTCAGACCAACATGGGAATTGGTCGTATGACAATACTTGGCAGAGTTGAAATTGTTAATCAACAATTTTGTCAAATTATTGGTTATGCCGAAGAACAATTAATTGATGTTGATATTCGCACGATTATTCCACAAGATAATTTAAACCGTTTCGACATTCTTTTTTCTGAGCTAACTCGAGGCATCCGCACACAGTTTGGCATTCAGTTACCCTTTACGACACCAGATGGAAACACCCGCTGGGTATTTTTATCTGCCACTTGTAAATCAGATGTATTCATTGAAAATTCAGCGGCGGCACAAAGCTCAGTCAGCCAATCAGATACTGACAGTAATTTTTTTATTTTGTGCATCATTCATGATATTTCAGAACAGAAAAGACGCGAGGAGCAAGACAAACTTTCGTCAATTGCATTTAGTCATAGCGGTGATGGTATTATGATTACCGATGCTTCGCATACCATTGTAAAGATAAATCCGGCTTTCAGTAAAATATCGGGCTTTGAAGAAAATGAAATCGTTGGGCGAAAGCCTTTTTTGCTGCGTTCTGGCGAACACGATGAAACTTTCTATAACCGCATCTGGAAAACTTTAGAGCTAGAAGGTATTTGGCAAGGTGAAGTCTGTTATCGGCATAAGTGTGGCAATTTATTTTATGTTTGGGAAACCATTTCAGCGGTAACCGATAACCAGGATAATCTATTGCATTACATCAGTATTCTTGCCGATATTACTGAAATTAGAAAACGTCAAAAAGTACTCAATGATCTCGCCAACTATGATGCATTAACAGAATTACCCAATCGGTATTATCTTGAGGCAAATCTACAACAGATTTTTGAAGAAACCTGTCAACGAAAAGACAAGTTTGCACTATTGTTTATTGATCTAAACAAATTTAAACCAATCAATGATCAATATGGTCACAAAGCTGGCGACCGTGTTTTAATGGAAATTGCTCACCGATTGACACAATCAATTCGAGTTGAAGACACCGCCGCTCGAATTGGCGGTGATGAATTTATTATTGTTATGCCTCGAATCAATCAAGTTCAAGTGGTTGAAAGTATTGCCAGAAGAATCCATCAAGCGATTGAGTTACCTTTTCACTTAACTAATGGTACTCAGGTAAGTATTTCTTGCAGCATAGGAATATGTATTTTGCCTGATGATTTACCCGACCAAATTCAATATTTAAAACCCGATCAGATTAATCAAACCAGTCAAACTACCATTCAACAAAATTCAATTATCGACTCCAGTAAGTTAATGGATATTATTGAATTGGCCGATCAGGCGATGTACGAAGCAAAAGCACATCAAAAAGCTATCTGTTTTTTTGATGAGATAAAAAACCTGTAAAAGCCGCCTGTTAAACTATGCTAAAATGTTGATTTCAACTTGCAAATTGTTGCATTTGCACTAAAATAACACTGATTACTTCTCATCCAATCGATGAGATTTCTTTTTTTAAATGGATTGAACCAAAACTAGTAAAAACACGATTATGGCAAATATAGCACTTGAAAATGTTCTGAGCGTTCATCATTGGAACGACACTTTATTTAGTTTTAGAACCACACGCGATGCGAGCCTCCGTTTTCGTAACGGAGAATTCGTCATGATTGGCCTGCCTGGCGAGAAAAAACCGATCTTACGCGCCTATAGTATTGCCAGTGCCAACTACGAAGAACATCTGGAGTTTTTGAGTATTAAAGTACCAGATGGCGAATTGACCTCTAGACTACAGCATATTCAACCTGGTGATGAGGTTTTTGTTAGTCGTAAACCTACAGGAACACTTGTAGTTGATGACTTAAAGCCTGGAAAACACCTCTATCTGCTAGCAACAGGCACTGGGCTGGCACCATTTATGAGCATTATTTTTGACTTAGATATTTATGAACGTTTTGAAAAGATCGTTTTGTTTCATGGGGTGCGTACAGTTTCTGAACTGGCCTACAAAGATTTGATTGAAAATCAGCTCCCCAATAATCCTTATATTGGCGAGCTTGTTCGAGATAAATTAATTTATTATCCATCAGTCACCAGAGAACCATTTAAAAACCAAGGTCGAGTAACCGATCTTCTTAAAAACGGAAAACTGGCTGAAGATATTGGCTTACCTCCCATCAGCCCCGAAAATGATCGTGTAATGCTGTGTGGTAGCCCAAGTATGCTGGAAGAGTTACAAACAATTCTAGATGGTATGGGGTTCACCATTAGCCCAAGACTGGGCGAACAAGGCGACTACGTTATAGAAAGAGCCTTTGTTGAATCTTAAGTCGATTTGCAATACACAAAACCGCTTTTTACTTCCTGAGCACTGGTCAATCAGGCCAGTGCCAAGCCGGTTTACTTAAAATATCCTGCTGCGGTATGATGGTTTGGCCAAGTTCTTTTGTTAATACAATTGTATGGCAAATCTCCGACTGTTGAAGCGTTTGAATTAACCGATTAGCATGTGAAATGACCCACACCTGTGAGTTTCTTGCTGCTCGTAAAATCAATCTCGCCAAAGCAGGTAATAAGTCAGGATGTAAACTGGTTTCAGGCTCATTTAAGACCATCAGCGAAGGTGGGCGCGGGGTTAATAAAGCAGCAACCCATAAAATATAACGTAGGGTTCCATCTGACAACTCGGCGCCACTCAATGGTCGCAACAGTCCATTTTGGTAAAATCGAATTGAAAACCGTCCATCATCTTCATATTGAATCGTTAAGTTGGCACCGGGAAAAGCATCACTGATTGCCTCAGCCAACGCCTGATGATCACCAATTTCAACAATCGTTTGAATAGCCGCAGCCAAATCATGACCGTCATGGTGCAACACAGGTGTACGAGTTCCTAACTGTGGTTGTCTGGCTGGAGCGTCTTTATCGGTACGAAAGTGATCATAAAATCGCCAGCCACGAATTTTTTCACGCATTAAGACCACTTCCGGCATTTTAGATGGTTCAGCTATCTGATCAAACAAGCTTGAAAAAGTTGGTAAATATTGCTCGACTACCTGCCATTGTCGACCATCACGAATTTTAACCACGGCCGCATTCCGATCAACTAAGGCACTTGCTGGCCGATAAAAGTCTCCAACCCAAATTGACTCGCGTTTGATTTCGGGATCTAGTGTAAACACCGAGTTGGAGGGTTTGGGTAACCCTAATGAAATAGAATAGCCAAAATCTTCGCCTGCAAATCCCATTTTTAAGCGTTTAACCTGCTGCCTCGGTCCCCCCTCTACAGCCACCTCGCCGCGTTTCATACGCCGTGAAATATTTTCAGGTCCTGCCCAAAATGTGGAATTAAGCCCGCCTTCATTGGCTAGTGAATTAATAACACCACCTTGCGCAGTTTCAGCCAGCAGTCTTAGTGCTTTATATAAGTTAGACTTACCTGTACCATTTTCGCCAGTAATCACGTTGAGCTGTTGAAGTGGAATAATTAATTCTAAAATTGAACGGTAGTTCTTAATGGCTAAAGCATACAGCATAATTTCAATAATTTTTTCTATTCAGTCATTTTTTTCAGCTAACAAGTTTTTATTGATAGTTTTTTACCAACACACGCATGATTTAACTTTGAAATTTCGCCTAAAGTTAACAAGAAAGTGGCTGTACATCAACAGCCACCACTTTATATTCTGGGCACATCGTTTCAGTATCACAGATATCCCCGGTTAATCGGTTTACCATCAGTTCTGGAAAATGAAAAGTGGTAAACAATACACCGGGTTTCACTTTATTACTCACCTTGGCCACCATCCGTATTTCACCCCGCTCACTGAATAATTTGACTTCGCTATCGCTGACAATTTGCTTGCGTCTGGCATCTTGCGGATTAATCAATAAGATATCTTTATCAACAATTTTTTCATTGTTAGTTCGACGAGTCATCGTGGCAGCATTGTAGTGTTCAAGAACTCGGCTGGTGGTTAAAATAAACGGAAAAGTTGCACCATTGGCAATCAACTCCTGAGTTTCGGCAAAGTCGAAGTAATGAAACTTTCCTTTGCCTCGTTTAAACTGTTCAATATGTAAAATATCGGTCCCTTGACCATCAGCCAAAACCGGCCATTGCTTACCATTTTCGCCTAATTCATGCCACTTTACGCCTGCAAAAAACGGCACGATCTGAGCAATTTCTTCGAGCACCACTTCAGGTGCGGCACTCGGCTGCTGCCCCCCTAAATGATTAATCATATCTGCTAAAATCTGCCCATCGGTTTTACAGCCCGATAGCGGTTCAATTGCAGCATTAACCGCCTGAATACGCCGTTCACCATTGGTAAAGGTTCCAGATTTTTCCAGAAAAGAGGTTCCCGGTAAAACAACATCAGCCAGTTTTGCAGTTTCAGATAAAAATATTTCTTGAACAACAAGAAAGTCCAAATTGTTCAATGCCGCAAGTACATGTTGCTGATTAGGATCGGTCTGAGCGACATCTTCTCCCATAATCCAGATAGCTTTTAAATCACCTGCCACCGCAGCATTGAACATTTGTGGGATTTTCAAACCGGCTTTTTCTGGCATATGTACACCATAATGCGCGGTATATTTAGCATGATTATCAGCCGAATCAATTGGCATGTAACCAGCACCTTGATGAGGCTGACACCCCATATCTGCGGCACCTTGAACGTTGTTTTGACCACGCAAAGGATTTACACCCACACCAGGACGACCGATATTCCCAGTCATCATTGCTAAATTCGCAATATACATAACAGTACGGCTACCTTGCGAGTGCTCGGTTACGCCGAGCCCATGAAAACTCATTGCTTTATCGGCGCTGGCATAAGCGACCGCAGCACGTTTGACGAGTGCTTTATCAACGCCACATATACTTTCTAATTCATCCATATTTAGCGCCATCACACGGGCTTTAAAAGATTCCCAATCCTCACAACGCTCTGTAATAAAAGCATCATCAACCAGATTTTGTTCAATGATGTAGTAACACATCATATTCATCATAGCCAGATTAGTACCTGGTCTTAACTGCAAATGATAGGTTGCATAACGCGCAATTTCTGTTTTAACCGGATCAATAACAATCGATGGCACTCCCTTCATCAGTTGCTGTTTTATTTTGGCTCCAGTTACCGGATGTGCTGCCGTGGGATTGGCACCTATCACCATAATAAAACTGGTTTCTTTGATATCTTTAATAGAATTAGTCGCAGCGCCTGTCCCAAAAGCTTGCTGCATACCATATGCGGTCGGCGAATGACAAACTCTGGCGCAGCAATCAATATTATTTGTGCCAATCACGGCTCGCAGCAATTTCTGCATTAAATAGTTTTCTTCATTCGTACAACGCGCAGAAGAAATACCTGCAATAGCATCGGCACCATGTTCAATTTTTATTTTTGAAAGCCGAGTGGCAATAAGTTGATATGCCTCATCCCAACTGGCGCTGACAAATTGTCCATTTTTTTTAATTAATGGTGTTTTTAGCCTCTCAGGATGATTATAGAATTTCCAGGCATAGCGCCCTTTTAAACAGGTATGCCCCTGATTCACCTCAGCATCATTCGGCGCACGAATAGATAAAATTTCATTCCCTCTAACAGACACTTCTAGATTACAACCCACGCCGCAGTACGAACAAACGGTGCGAACTTTTTTTTCTGCCTCAACAGCCCTTGCTTGAAAAATATCACTGATGGCGCCTGTCGGACAAGTATGTGCACATGCGCCACATGATACGCAGGCAGACTCATCAAAACTGACATCATCATCTTTTATAATTTTACTGGCAAAACCGCGGCCACTTATGCCAAGCACCAGTTCACCTTGAATTTCATCGCACGCTCGAACACAACGATAGCAGTTAATACATTTAGCCAGATCACTGCGCATATAAGGGTGTGACTCATCTTTGTCATAATGACTATGATTTTCGGCATTTTGATAACGAGACTCTGTGATACCTACTTCTGCAGCAACATCTTGTAATTCACAATGACCGTTAGATTCACAAGTATCACAATCGAGCGGATGATCGCTGACCACCAGTTCAACAATGTTTTTACGCAACTTTTGAATTGCCACTGAATGCGTTTCAATATGCATTCCCTCAGCAACCGGAGTGTGACATGAGGCTACAACTTTTTGAGGACCATCAGCCTGTAATGCAACATCAACCGAGCAAACACGACACGCACCATAAGCCTCAAGCCGAGAATCATCACACAAAGTTGGAATTGAAAAATGATATCGCTGTGCAAATTGTAAAATAGTTTCGCCTGCCTCAATCTGATAAGGCTGACCGTTAATAAAAGCAACTTTTGCAAGCTCAGGATTTTTGGTCATATTGATTTCTCCAACGCCTGAATTTTTTTCAGCGATTGTGGATCAAATAAGTGTGTTAGTTCGGCAAAAAAATATTGCAACGCATTTTTTACAGGTAATGGAACACCACCGCCAAGGGCACATAATGAACCTTTCTCCATAGTTTCCAGCAGGTCATCGAGTAACACTTTATCGAGTAGATTTTCTTTAGTAATGGCATCGCGAAACATTTCTTTGCCACGCGTTGCACCAATTCGGCAGGGAAAACATTTGCCACAAGATTCAGCTTCGGTAAAGTCAAATAAATGCATAATATATTTGCCCAAGTCCTGCTCGACTGGAATACCGATAATACTTGCATGTCCTAATAAAAAGCCTTGAGTTTGAAAAGACTCAAAGTCGAGTGTCAGATGTTCAATTTTTTCAATTGGCACCAATCCACCCAATGGTCCGCCAATATGTAGTGCTTTTAATGGCCGAGAGAAACCGCCAGCAATATCTATCATCTGCTTTAATGGCATACCCATTTCAATTTCATAAATGCCAGGCCGATTAAAGCAACTATCCATTGAAAGCAGTTTAGTGCCTGTTGAACGACCATTGCCCAGTGCAGCAAAAGATTCTGCCGAATGCGCTAAAATCCAATGAATTGACGCAAAAGTTTCAACATTATTCACAATTGTTGGCTTACCAAATAAGCCCTTAACTGTTGGAAAAGGTGGGCGCACAGAAACCATTGGTCTTTGACCTTCAATCGAGCGTAATAAAGCTGTTTCTTCACCGCAGATATAGGCCCCGGCACCACGAATAATCTTAAATTGAAATTGAAAATTTAAATCCGCTAATAAATTGAGTTTTTCAAATTCATCAATTGCTTTTTGCGTATTTTCAACCGACTGAGGATATTCATCACGAATATATAATACCCCCCAGTTTGCACCTGCCAGATAACCGGCCATTAACATACCAAATAAAACGGCATGAGGACGATGTTCAAGTAAGTAGCGATCACTAAAAGCACCGGGATCGCCTTCATCGGCATTACAAACAATATATTTTTGCTCAGCGATTTCTGCCGCACAGGCTTTCCATTTAATGCCAGTAGGAAATCCGGCACCACCACGCCCTCTTAAACCAGAGCGAACAATCTGCTCAAGTAGTGATTGTTTATTTTGCGATTGAATGACTTGCGTAAATAATTGATAGTAGGACTCAACCTGTTCAATACTTTCCATCAAAAGCGGCTTTGCTAATAAACATTCAATGGTATAGGTTTCTTGTGAGGGCGCCGACTCATCAATAATCGCCTTGATATTATCGATATCCTTACCAGAATAATTCTTACCTTGGTATTGAAACGACAAGTTTTCATGGCAGCGACCAATGCAGCTCACATGACCAATTTCGTCATCCTTGAGATGTTGTTGTAATTGCTGTTTAACGAATTCTTGTTTACCAGCACACAAACAGGAAGAGCCATTGCAAACATAGGCTTTTTTTCCTGCGTTTGGTCCTTGAATAAAATCATAAGCGGTCGATGCACCATAAACATTGGCTTTTCCAATTTTAAATGTTTTAGCCACTTCTTTTAAACGAACAGGTTCGCCACCAGCCTGTATAATTTTTTCAAAAAGGTTTTCAGTTAATCCTTTTCGACTGGAAAGCTGTTGAAGATTTTCTGACATAATAAAATCCTGAAAAATTAAACCAACTTGAATGCGACTGAATCATTTAACAAATTTTTGTGCGCAGTATAAAGATTAAAGGAAGTATCTTTTGCAAAACCCACCAGCACAATATCAAATTGATTCGCAGCTTGAATAGCTAAATGACTTGGTGCCCCCAAAGCGACAATCATAGCAAAGCCAGCCATAACCGCTTTTTGCACTAACTCAAAACCAATACGACCCGACAAAACCAATATACCAGATTGTTGCAAATCATGTTTTATTAATTCGTAACCTATCAATTTATCTAACGCATTATGCCTTCCAATATCTTCAAAGAATGGCGCATTTTCAATATCAAGAAAATCATCTTGGTAATAAATAAGACCAGCAGCATGTACCCCTCCAGTCTTAGAAAATAATGGTTGTCGCGCAAGCTGATTTTTTAGCTGTTTAATGAGTTGATGTGATAACTGAAAATCAACTTTTTTAAGATTTCTTTTTGGTTTTAAATCTAATGCTTGCAGGCTCGTTTTACCACATAACCCACAGCCCGAATAACTCATATGGTAAGGCTGAATCAAGTGCTCCTCAATATCTAACTGATGTCGCAAATTAACAATATATTGATTGGTTAAACCAGATACACCATTAGTTTGCCTTTGGGGTAGCGGTGACAAAGGCTCTTGCTCAATAGTGTTAATATCCTGCGCAGAACAAATAATACCTTCGGTCAATAACAAACCATAAATTAATTCTATATCATTTCCTGGTGTTCGCATGGTTAAACCATAAGGTTTTAGTTTATCTCGATGAGATAACAGAATTTGCATTGGCTCTTCAACCGCAATAACATCCGGTTTTAAATCTACCCGATTATGTTCAACCTGAAAGCGATGGATATTGAATTGGTTATCTGGCATATAAGTTCTTGTATCGTTCGATTAAACACTAACTATTAATAAAGACTTTAGCTTTATTTTAATGATAATAAATCAGCCGCCCCAAATCCTTATTTTTTACTGTTTGCCATCAATTATTTGCCAAAAATCTACATTTTGTGCCTAATCAGTATTTTATCTCGTTAAAATAAGTATTAATTGAGAATAGTTATTAAATTACACATTTTGTACATATCAAACTATCATACTCTCATTTTAGCGGAATAGAATGCTATTCATAACGTTTAGAACCCTGTACTCTTAGAAAGGTTATAACCTAAGATTTTATCATCTAAGTAACAGATGGATGTGTTTGAAATTAATAGAATAAGGTATCAATTATGTCTGAATTAGTCGCCAAAGGTAGTTCCCGAAATCGCATTTTAAGCGTTTTATCAATCATGCTCGGGGGGATAATCTTTACTTTTGTTATCGCCTACAATTCAATTTTTTATGCTGAACCCGGCTACATTTATCATGTACGCACCTTGTTAGGTAGCGAAGAGGTTGTTACCGAAGTTGGTTACAAGTTTTATCCATTTGGCCGTTATAATTCCTGGAAACGCGCAATGACCGTACAAGCCGCAGAAGGGAGCAAAGGTAATGCCATTCGCGCCGAGCAAGACTCCGATAATACCTCAGCCAGCTTGCCGCCAATGAGCATTATGTTTCTTGACCAAGTAGACGCCCATGCACAGGCAACCGTCAGGTTCTCTATTCCATCCGATCCCGAATCATTCCTTAAATTAGCCCATGAGTATCGTTCACCAGAAAACTTATTGCGTACCGCATTAATGCCAGCATTTAAAGAAACCCTACAAGCCAATGCTTCATTAATGAGTGCCGAAGAATATTATTCGGGTGGGCGGACGCAGTTTAATTCTGAATTTGAAGATCAAATGCGCAATGGCATCTTTTTAGTAAAACGCGAAGAAATCGAAGTGAAGTCACCGCGCACCGCAAAATCTACAGCCAACGCAGCACTCGGTACTTCACAACAGCAATATGGTGACGACTCAAAAACAGTTTTTGTTGTCAAGAAAGTACTTGACGATGATGGGCAACCTCGCCGTAAAACACAACGCTTTTTATCGTTTGGCATCAGTGTTGTTTCAGCACTAGTAACGGATATGCGTCCAAACCAAAAATTTGTTGAACGCATGCAATTAAAACAGAAAGCATCAGCAGATCGCGCTATAGCGAGAGAGCAACGAGTTCAGGAAGAAGAACAAAGACTACTTGCTATTGCTCGCGGTGAACGTGAGGTTGCAGAACGCCAAGCCAAAGCCAAAGTAGAGCAAATTCAAAAAACCACTGAAGCTGAAACAGAAAAACAACTAGCAATTACCAGTGCCGAAAAATTAAAAGCACAAGCCACTATTTCTCGTGAAACAGCACAAATCAATTTTGAAAAAGCAAAAATTGAGGCGGAAACCAAAAAGACACTGGCCGAAGCTGAAGCCTATCAAAAACGCGTAATACTCGAAGCAGATAATGCTTTGGCACAAAAGCTTGAGGCTGAAATCAGAATTCAAACCCTGTGGGCTGAAGCTTTTGCAAAACGTAAAGTACCAACAACTGTTTTTGGTGGAGGTGCAGGAGGCTCACCTGTAGGTAGTGACGGTGAAGTTAAAGCTTTCATGCAAATGTTAACGATGGATGCCGCACAACGTTTAAATTACAATCGAGATTTAAATACACAAAGTAAAAAATAAATAATCACTCGGCCACAAGTCATATTATTTTGCTTGTGGCTAATCATTAACTCAATTGCAAAAAGCTTTCTGCAACCCCCTGATAACTGAAAACAAAGAAAAATTCGAACAATTCTTAATCTATTACTTTTTTAAAAAATACATCAATCAAACCAGTGCCGGATTATTTTAATTGTCGATGTCGAAAACAATCAACCGTGTGATCGTTTACCATGCCCACAGCCTGCATAAAAGCATAACAAATTGTTGTACCGACAAAAGTAAACCCTGCTTTTTTTAAAGCCTTAGACATCGCATCAGATTGCTCGGTATTGGCTGGAACGCTTTTTAAATCAGGCCACCGATTTTGTACAGGCTGACCATCGACAAATTGCCATAAAAAATCAGAAAAAGACTCTCTTTTTGAAAGCTCAAGATAAGCCTTAGCATTTTTTCTGAAACCATATATTTTTAGTTTATTACGAATTAACCCCTCATTTGTTAAGTGTTTATCAAGCTGCGCATCAGTTAGTCGAGCCATTTTGAGCGGATCAAATTGATGAAATGCTTTGCGGTAATTTTCCCGCTTTTTTAGTACGGTTATCCAACTTAACCCCGCCTGTACCCCATCAAGCAATAAATGCTGAAAAAGCAACTCACTGTCATAAACCGGCACACCCCATTCTTCATCATGATAATCGATATAGATCTGATCCTTGCCTACCCAGCCACAGCGACTTTTATTTTTCATTCTTTCCTCCGAATATTGTCGATTTTTTGATACATTTTGCTCTGAGTAGGTATAAAAACCAAATCTCATTTGATATATCCTATTTTTTTTAGTATATACTTAGCAAAAATACATTCAACTGGTATCTAGGTTCGTTTAATACAATATAATAAAGTAGAACTACCGTGAATCAATCTGTCGATTTAAACAAATTAAAAGCTCAAGCCAAAGTGCTCCAGCAGCGATGGCGTAAAAAGCTCAGCTATCTATCTGATTCAATCAGTCGTTCAGGTATGGAAGGCGCTGCTCACTGGCTAAAAACTCATAATCAAATAGAACAACTTAAAGAAGCGCTCGAAGACTTATTAAAAACCAGCAATGATCCCGAGTTTCGATTATCTCAAGTTGATACCACATTAAACAGTTTTACACTACCCGAGGAAGACCAGCAACAGGCAGAATGGTATAAAACTGCTGATTTATTATTAACCTCTTTTCAAGCAAAACTCATTAATGATAAATTATTTGACAAAACATTGCTCGCTAAAGCACTCAATGAACTTAAATTTATCAGTGAAGCCAATGAGTTTCACGAACGCTATCAAATTGACTCCATTCAGCAACAGGTGATTCAAGTGTATCAGGAACTATTAAAAGAACTAGCCGAATTTAAACAGTTTGAAAAAGAAAAATTAGCGCAGCAGCAAGAACAAGAAAAACTACAGCTAGCCCAGTTGGCTAAAGATAAAGCAGAAGCAGAAGCCAAAAAGGTCATGCTGGAAAGCGTAAAAATAAAAGAAAAACGGATTGCAATTATTGAAGAAAAAAAACGCAAAATTGCTGAAAAAGAATTACTCGAATCACAAGCCCAAATTGATTATCAGCAATCAGAAATAAAAGCCAAGCAAGCTGAAGAAGAACGTCAGGCAAAGCTACAAGATGCCTATGTTGATTTACAACTCGAAGAAAAAATTAATCAATGGTCACTTGGTGATGTTGTTAATGTATTAAAGGAAAAACTCGACCAAGATAATTTTGATTCAAGCTTGAGATTAAAGGTTGAGCAACTCATAGAAGAGTTAGGACAACCTTCTAGTGAGTAAAATTTTTATCTGGTTGAATAGGCGGTCTTGTCAAGACTAATACATATTTCGGTTGATGATTTACTTTGACAGTTGAAAACTTCATCGCAATAACCAACTATAATAATCAAATCAAGTCTCCAACAATTGCGGAAGAAAAATTTTTAATTTCAGTTTGGAATTAGTTGACTACTACACTCTTTAACCTTATTTAGTAGTTGATTACTTTGATACTGCATATGGATTAATTTGTTTTCTAATCGCTTTTCACCTTCTTTTAAATATGGAGCTATTTTTTCAGGGAGTTTTTCTTGTTTTAAATAACCTAATATAAGCATAGCCTACTTTTCCACCAACAATTACAACAACTAGCATTGGACCAATTGAGAAAAAGCGAGACAGGACACCCATACTCAAAACGACAAAGATGGCTAAATCACTTGAAAAATCCGATTACACCAATATTCAACAACGCATCAATCAAGTTAACAAAACAAAGCAAGACGGCTATTTCTTTAATGAAACTATCAACCTCCAATCACCAAAAGCATCCCAACAGTATCAATTTTTCGCTGCAAGACTATATCCAACTCACTGACTTGGACGAGCCATTCGAAAAGATAAACCGGGTTATATCCCACTAAATGAACCACCCATTTTACAAAAACTTAATATCGCTAATGACGGCTTCATACAATTAATGAAAGCCAACGATGATTTATCAAAACTCACCATTATTGGTTCACCTGCTTCACTATCTCACTATTTAGAAAATGCGCAAAATCATTTTATTAAAGGAATGAATTTAAGTAAGCAGGTTTTTAGTTAACACAAACAGTAAAATACATTCAGTCATTGTTCGCATCAGCTTTTGCTGAGAATTACCTGCGCTTGAAATTTGAATTTTTAATAAAAACTAAATCAAAATTTAAAATAAAACGTAATTGCTCAAAAAGCGGGGGCATTTAGACTTTACGGTGAGTTTACTATGAATTCACATAGTTGAGGTATTTTTCCTAACTTTTTTATACGATCTTCTAAGTAATGCCAA
>NZ_JBFDAH010000037.1:0-24781 GCF_040719265.1 Aliikangiella maris
AAAAGTGCGTACATTTTGGTGCATCGTCATATTCGGCTTCGTGATTTCCAGTTCAGCTTGTGCAACCGAAAAGTGTATTTTTAGTGAAGATACTGTTTCTGAAAAACAATATGCTAAGAGTAATGCCATAGGTGTTTATCAATGGTTTAAAAAAAGCAATGAAATAAAAGGAGTTCTCTCTAATGGTAATTTATTTTCTGTAAAGCACTGGTCATGTAACCATTATGGAAAGCAAGCGGTAATGGTAGTCGGGCCTCAAATGCAGTCAATCCCGAGCGAGCTTGATGATCAGGTATTGCACCTAGGGAAAATAGCGCTAAGTGAGACAGAGTTTAAATTACTATCTGACACTATAGGGAAAAAATCACTTAGTCTATCAGAATCGCCAATAAAACGGCGAGTTACAACTAACGAATTTGATGAATTTTATATTCAGGTAACAATTGTTGGTGAGGCTGTATTTATTGAAATTAAGTTATACAAAGCGTAGCGCTTAACAAAAAGCTCAAGCGGACGCTAAAAACGCTCCGCTTAGCTTGGCGTTGTTAAAGCATAAATGCAACACAAAGGAAAAATTGTGGTGAAAGTAATACAGAAAGTCTTATTAATTGTAATGTTAATCAGTACTGAAAATATATTTGCAATCGAATTATCAAAAGAGGATGTCGATCAGATTCATAAAGATATCAGCGGCATGTATACGGCTTTTGAATCCGGTGATATATCTCTATTTTTGAAAAGTACCCATAGTTCTATTTATGAACTTGTAGGAGGTAAAGCTAATTATGAAAGTATGACCGTATCAGCTATAGCAAGTTTGATGGAGCAAGGTATTGTTTTTCATGAGGCAACCTTAGGAAAACCTAAAAGATTGTACTTGGCAGGAGACAATGAGGTGTGCTTCGTTCCTAGAGTTTCTATTATGGAGATTCAGGGACAGAAAATGAAAAGTACAGGTTTTATGATAGCAATAAAGAAAAAAGATTCGAGTCACTGGAAATATCTTGATGGTAGCGGTCTTCGTAAAGATCAAGGCCTATTATGGAAACTGCTGCCTGAGTTAAGTCGAGATGTTGAGTTACCAGCTAACTATATTGAAATGCTTTAACAAGCGGTTGGTGTCGAGACAGCTGACAACTTGACAAACCCATGCTCCTGTCGCTATTTTTGCAATCGTTCTGGCCCCAGCTGAACCATTACTTTCAACATGAATGGCTTTAATCATCGCTTTTTCTTTGACTAATTGTGTATTTTTAGTTTTGGGTTTATTTCGCCAATAACGATAGCTACTCCGATTTATCTCAAATAATTGACATAAATGTTTCATCGTAGTGCTCTCTTCAAGTCGATGGATTATTTGGAACCTCTCATTGAGTCCGACATCAAGAGAGCGGTAGCCTTTTTTAAAATGTCTTTCTCCAATTCCACTTGGCGTAATTGCTTTTCAAGCTCTCGAATCCTACGTTGCTCTGCGGTTAAAGGGGTCGCTGTATTGAGTATACCTTGTTGTTATTTTTTGAGTTGCCTTACCCATTTATCCATGGTTGATTTACCAATACCCATGGCATTAGCTGCTTCACGAATTGAATAACCTTTTTCTGTGACTAATTGCGCGGCTTCTAAACGAAATTCGGCTGTAAAAGTTGGTCTGTTTCTTTTGTTCATTCTGTCACCTATTTTATTTACGAGGTATAATAGCACCTCTTGTTAGGTGGCCAAAATTAGTATGCCACTACACAACGCTTTCATCAAGATAAGGAAAATAAAATGAAGTGGTTATTATTAGTTGTTTTTTCTCTCGGGTTATCTGCATGTAAAACAGTGCCAGTAAAACAGTCAATGAGTTCAGATGTCCAACTAGACTTGAGCAAAATCGAAATTAAAGGAAAAAATCTGTATAAAGCAATGAAATCCGATGATGCGACTGACCCTCCAACATCGAGAGAGGCAGATTTGTTGGAAATGGCGAGCAAAGATCTACTATGTGGCGATGGCTATATAGCTGTAAGAGTAGAAGATGAACTTTCCCAAATTGAACACATATACCTGATGTTTCAACCGGAAAAATCCAAAGGTATTCAGTTTGGTCGTCATATTAGATTTGATTTTAAACTTGGTACTAATGACATTAAAAGTGTTATTTCTTCCACAAAATCATGTTTACTAGTTCCTCTAGAAGATTCATCGACAGATGCTGCATTTGTAACTCACGTATTATCTGATGTGCCGACAGATTTTCACGTATATCTTAGTTTGCATCACAAAAAGCCAATATATATTCGTACCTCATCAAACTTATGGAAAATAGAGAATGGAAAAATACTTCAGTCGAAATAGACATAAAAAGTAGGCAAACGAAAGGTATTATGTCGCTCTATCGGTGTTTAGGGTTTGCTTATTTAATATAAACACCACAAACTGATATTTTTGCTGGCCACAAGTATTAAGCTTATAACACTTTCAAAAGGACACTCAGGCTATGACTGCCTGAGTGAAGTTGAAATTTTAGACTATTATTTTTAAGACTATTCTTTGAAAGGAATTATTCTTTCAGAATAATTAGCCTTTCAATGGATTATTTTGAGGACTAATCGTTACTTTTAGCCTTGCGCATCGAGAAATTTTTCGGCATCAAGTGCTGCCATACATCCCGCTGCAGCAGAGGTGACAGCTTGTTTATAAACTTGATCAGCCACATCTCCAGCGGCATAAACACCTTCAACACTGGTTGCAGTAGCATTGCCAGCTAGTCCACTTTTTACTTTAATATAGCCATTTTCCATTGCTAATTGTCCAGCAAAAATATCACTGTTAGGTTTGTGACCAATGGCGATAAACACGCCATCTAAATCTAGTTGCGCCACAGATTCATCAACTGTACTTTTAATTTTAATGCCATTAACACCCATTTTATCGCCAAGTACTTCTTCGAGAGTATGATTCCAATGAATTTTGACATTGCCTTTTTTTGCTTTTTCGAAGAGATGATCTTGAAGAATTTTTTCACTTCGGAGCGAATCTCGTCGATGAATTAAATGTACTTCAGAAGCAATGTTTGATAAGTAAAGCGCTTCTTCAACTGCGGTATTTCCTCCTCCAATGACAGCAACTTTTCTATTTCTATAAAAGAATCCATCACAGGTAGCACAGGCTGAAACCCCTTTACCTTTAAAAGCTTCTTCTGATTCAAGTCCTAAATACATGGCCGAAGCACCTGTCGCAATAATAAGCGCATCGGCAGTATAAGTACCTTGATCGCCTTTTAAGGTAAATGGGCGTTGACTAAGATCGGTGGTATGAATATGGTCAAAGATAATTTCTGTACCAAAACGAACGGCATGTTTTTCCATGCGCTCCATGAGTTCAGGTCCTTGAACCCCTTCATTATCTCCTGGCCAGTTATCTACATCGGTAGTTGTCGTAAGTTGACCACCTTTTTCGATACCGGTAATAATAACAGGTTTTAAATTTGCCCGAGCGCCATAAACTGCTGCGGAATATCCGGCAGGGCCTGAACCCAGAATTAATAATTTACAATGACGCGATTGTGGCATTTGAAACTCCAAGTATTAAATAAGTTTTTTACAACTCAATAGGGTTGTTTAAATAAAAGAATAAATAAATTCTATGACGTTTTGATTTCTTACATCGTAGTAGGAATCTAGCAGTAAATTAAAATTACTGCTCAAAGTGGCTACCACATTAAATCATCAGGTATCTGGTAATCAGCATAGGGGTCGTCGTCTTCTTCGGTATCTTGCTGTTGCTCATTAATTAGTATGATAAACTCGGGAGCCCGTTGTCTGATTTTTTCAATAATCGCTTTGGGTACTAAATAATACTGCGTATTAATACGTGTAATACCTAACAGACCATTACCAATATGTTTATGGATTAAATTTGACACCTCAATCTGTTTAATCGCACCATTATCAGAAAATTGGAAGGTAACTATCGGCTTACCCAAGTCTTGTTGATTAGATTCGATTAATTGTTTAACTTGTGCCATTAAGGCTTTTTGCTCTAGTTGGGCATTTTTCTGTTGATTCAACTCGCGATCTTTTTGAGCTTTTTCGGCTAAAAGTTGTTCAGCTGCTTGTTTATCCTGATCGGTAACTTCAACTTTATGCTTACGGTTGATTTTTGCTTTTTTACGTTTTTCACTGTTTGCTTTGGTAACTTTATCTTTAGTCGTTAAGCCGGCTTTAAGCAGTTGATCTTGGAGAGACATAATTTATAACCTTGAAACAAAATGGCCCGTACAATATTTTAAGCTCTCTAATATGAGGACTTCTGCTGAAAAAATCAATTGTTTGATTCGATCTTTATTGGTAAGTTTTCGCTGAATTATCTGCGAGTGATATTAATTTAAGACTAAAAAAGAACGAACCTTGCAACGGATAATGCGTTGTTGAAGGTTCGCTAGGGGACGGAGTAATCATTATTTCAGCCAAGTGTTCACAAGTTGTGTTTTAACTTGCTGATTTATCTCCTGTGAGCCAATATTTGAAAAAAGTGCTACTCAAATGATGAGTGGCCAATTGGCTATAAAGAAACGGGTTTATGCTTCGATAGCATCAGCCGGATTAACAAATTCAAAACCGAGATTTTCAGCAACACTTTGATTAGTTACAACGCCTTTATGAACGTTTAATCCGTTCATTAAGTGTTTATCACTGATCAGTGCCGCTTTATAACCTTTGTTGGCAATGCTGATAATGAAAGGTAATGTCGCATTATTCAGTGCAAATGTAGAAGTTCTTGGTACAGCGCCAGGCATATTGGCAACACAATAATGCACAACTTCATCGACAAGGTAGGTTGGTTCTGCATGAGTTGTTGCTTTTGATGTTTCAAAACAACCACCTTGGTCAATGGCAACATCGACAACAGCAGAACCAGGTTTCATGTTTTTAATCATATCAGCGGTAACCAGTTTAGGGGCGGCAGCACCAGGGATGAGAACACCACCAATAACCAGATCTGCTGATAAAACATGTTGCTCAAGTGCATCTTTACTTGAGAATACAGTTTGAACTTGAGCACCAAATTGAGCGTCTAATCGACGTAAAACATCAATAGAGCGGTCAAGAATAACAACTTGTGCGCCCATGCCAATGGCCATTTGAGCAGCATTTGAACCAACAACACCGCCACCAATAATAACAACTTTAGCCGGAGCAACACCGGGAACACCTCCAAGTAGCATACCACGACCATGGCGAGATTTTTCTAAGCATTGCGCGCCTGCCTGAATTGACATACGACCCGCAACTTCAGACATTGGAGCCAATAGCGGCAGACTGCCATTATTACTGGTAACAGTTTCATATGCGATACAAACTGCTTTACTTTTGATCAGATCTTGAGTTTGTGGCAAATCGGGGGCTAAATGTAGATAGGTGAATAAAATTTGGTCTTCTCTTAATTTTGCGCGCTCTTCAGCTAAAGGTTCTTTAACTTTGACAATCATATCTGCTTCGGCAAAAACGTCCTCTGCAGTATTTCTGATCTCTGCGCCAACAGCCTGGTAATCTTCATCGCTAAAGCCAATTCCGATTCCGGCATTGGTCTCAACTATTACTTGATGGCCATGGCTGATTAACTCACGAACGCTGCCAGGAACCATTCCCACGCGATATTCATGATTTTTTATCTCTTTTGGTACACCGATTAACATTGAAAATGTCTCCAAATAAAATGTGATCAAATAAGTGATCTTTACAACTGAAAAGCTATGAAAATATTGCGCTAGTATAGCTGGTGTTTTGCAGAATAACTTGCTTATATTTAAGGTTTTATAATATTATTAACTGTAAAGTGCCTATTTAAAAGTTAAAAAAACCAATGTCAAGTTCAAGTTATAGTGATTTAGACCGAATTGATAAGGCGATTCTCAGAGAGCTGCAAAGTGATGGCCGACTACCTAATGTAGAGCTATCACGCCGGGTGGGGTTGAGCGCAACGCCGTGCCTTGAACGGGTAAAAAGACTCGAGCGGCGCGGTTTTATTAAGGGCTATACAGCAAGGGTCGCGCCAGGAAAGCTAAATGCTGCATTGTTGGTGTTTGTGGAGATTCGATTGACCAGAACCTCGCCAGATGTATTTGATGATTTTAAAAAATCTGTTATTGATTTACCGCAAGTGTTAGAGTGCCATCTCGTTTCTGGTGACTTTGATTATCTAATAAAAGCAAGAGTCGCCGATATGGTGGCTTATCGAAATTTGTTAGGTGAGACTTTGTTAACACTTCCTGGTGTGAGTGGCTCCAGAACCTATGTGGTAATGGAAGAAGTTAAAGAAAGTAATATAATTGAGATTTAATGGATAAAAGATGGCTCTCAGTAGGCAGTTAAGCAAATCCGTAATAGACGTAGTAGAATAGTCATTTAATAAACCAATCGATAGTTGAATAAAAATTAAACCGAACTAGTTGGAATACCTTATAAATTTGGTATTTTAACCTATGATATTTTGGACCATGAAAGGGATAAACATGGTAAGCAGAAATAGAATATTGGGGTAAACGGGTATTATGTCAGCAGGAATCCTGATTATTGCAAATTCCCGCAACTAATGAGTCCCCATCGACCTTTTAGCAGTTATAGAGTTTATAAGTTTTTAATGAATAATAAGATTAGTACGCAAGAAGCATCGAGTATTTTGTTAGTTAGGTTAAAAGAAGGCGGATTTATTCTGCTGCTTGCTTTTGCACTTTTTTTGTTTATTTCCTTGTGGAGTTATTCGCCGCAAGATCCTGGATTCACAATGGCTCGAAATGTGGCTGAAATTCAAAATGCCAGCGGCCGTGCAGGCGCTTGGTTTTCAAGTCTACTGTTACACTTATTTGGATATCTGGCCTTTTTATTTCCGTTTATGATTTTATATTCCGGTTATCTGGTTTTCCGTGAACGTAAGAACACATTACCCAACAGCTTTGTATTTTGGTCATTCCGCCTGTTTGGCTTGTTATTTACATTGTTAATAGGGGCGGCAATTTCTTCACAGCATTTTGCCGAACCTGATATGGTTAATGCCTATTATTCGGGGGGCGTGCTTGGAAAGTTAATCGCTGATCTGTTAGTTGGGTGGTTTAATCCAGTGGGAGCAACATTACTCATGCTGGCTGCTTTTTTTGCATCGATGACTTTATTTACTGGTATATCCTGGTTTCAGTTAATGGATTGGGTAGGGAAATGGACATTAAAAGGAGTTGCCCTTGCTTCCCAAAAGTTACTTGAATTAAAAGATAACTGGCGAGACAAAAAAGAACAAAAAGTTATCAAGCAGCAACGTGAAATTGTTTTTAAGCAGGAACAAACAAAAATAGAACAACGCGAGCCAGTTAAAATTACCAAAGAAGTCAAGCGGATAGAACCGAGTATTCGTACCGAAAAAGAAAAACAGGCTAACCTGTTTGATGATCTACCTGTAGAAGGTGAATTACCGCCAGTCCGGCTTTTAGATGAACCTAAAGCACATCAACATCGTATTTCAGAAGAGTCATTAGAGGCTATGTCTCGACTGGTAGAGCTCAAGCTGGCTGATTTTAAAGTCGAAGCACAAGTTGTAGCGGTTCATCCTGGCCCTGTGATAACCCGCTTTGAATTATCGCTGGCTGCTGGGGTTAAAGTGGCGCGAATAACCAATCTGGCAAAAGATCTGGCTCGCTCGATGGCAACCACCAGTGTGCGGGTGGTTGAGGTAATCCCCGGTAAACCTTACATTGGGATCGAAGTGCCCAATGAAAACCGCGAAATTGTGCGTTTAAAAGAGGTGATTGCCAGTAAAGCGTTCGATGATTCTAAGTCATCGCTGACAATGGCTTTGGGAAAAGATATCTCAGGTGCGCCGATAGTTATCGATTTAATGAAGATGCCACACTTATTAGTGGCGGGTACAACCGGATCAGGTAAGTCTGTTGGTTTGAATGCGATGATTGTGAGTATTCTATATAAATCATCACCAGATGATGTGCGTATGATTATGATCGATCCAAAAATGCTTGAATTATCGGTTTACGAAGGGATCCCTCACTTATTAACGCCTGTTGTAACTGACATGAAAGAAGCTGCTAACTCACTACGCTGGGCCGTCGCCGAAATGGAACGTCGTTATCGATTGATGTCTGCACTTGGTGTCAGAAATCTGGCCGGATTTAATCGTAAGATTAATGATGCAATCAAGCAAGGTGAACCGATTCGCGATCCATTATGGAAGCCTGAAGATTCAATGGATGAAATTGCGCCAGCGCTAGATCCATTACCCAAAATTGTGATCGTCATCGACGAATTGGCCGATATGATGATGATTGTAGGTAAAAAAGTTGAAGAGCTAATTGCCCGAATTGCTCAAAAAGCAAGGGCTGCAGGTATTCATTTGCTATTGGCGACTCAACGGCCTTCTGTTGATGTCATTACCGGACTTATCAAAGCTAATATTCCATCGCGTATAGCATTTCAGGTTTCTTCAAAAATTGATTCCCGTACGATTCTCGATCAGGTTGGTGCAGAGCAATTATTGGGGCAAGGAGATATGCTTTACTTACCAGGAGGAACGAGTATTCCGACTCGAGTCCACGGTGCATTTGTTGATGATGACGAAGTTCATCGGGTTGTTGCCGACTGGAAAAAACGCGGTGAACCGGTTTATGAAGAATCAATTACATCAGGTGCTGCCGATACTGATGTACCTGGTTTTCCGAGTGAAACCGATAGCGGGGGAGAGAAAGATGAGCTCTATGATCAAGCGGTACGCATTGTTACAGAGACTCGAAAGGCATCTATTTCAGGTGTACAGCGGCGCTTAAAGATCGGCTATAATCGTGCGGCTCGAATGATCGAAGAAATGGAAGCGGCAGGAATTGTTAGTGAAATGCAATCGAATGGTTCGCGTGAAGTTCTTGCGCCGCCGCCGCCAGAACTGTAAGTGAGCGAACCTGGCAAGAGGCATGGCAAAGCAAACGTGGCCATCAAAGCGCTCAATACAAGAATATAATTACACCTTGCTGTACCTTGTTGGGCACATTCATTTTTGATTCAGCCAGCAATTGATAGATTTAAAGCTTTAATGCTCCAGGAGCACGCAAACGATATGTTAAGCCCATTTATAAAAAAATTATCTAGCAGGCGTATATTGAGACGCTTGCCAATCACTGTAATCTTATCTTTAATACTCGGCAATTGGCTTGGCATATTGGCTGTACATGCGGGTGATTCGGACAATACGGGTAAGAAGGAGAGTTCGGCAAAGTTACTGGCAGACAAAATCGCAACCATCAGAACCTATCATGCTAACTTTGAACAGCGTGTTTTTGATGAGTTTGGTGTCGCAATTGATACCAGTTCGGGCACATTTTTGATTCAGCGTCCAAGCCATTTTCGGTGGCAATTCAAACAGCCATTTTCTCAGTTAATAATTGCTGACGGACGTTATTTATGGACCTATGATGAAGAGTTAGAGCAAGTTACCATACAAGATCAAGACAAAATGGTCGCTAATTCCCCTTTACTTTTATTAACCAGTAATGAGACAAAGTTATCGCAAGCATTTACCATTAGCCACTCTTCGCCGGGCGGTAAAAAGCTGTTATTTGAGTTAAAACCCAAGCAAGCTGAAAGCTTGTTTGATCGCATGAATATTTTGTTTGTGAACGATGAAATATCTGAACTGCTGATGCTTGACTCATTGGGGCAGCAGACCAGCGTGAAATTTCTTAATGCCAAAGTAAATCCTAAAATTTCCCCGGAGCAGTTTACTTTTATTATTCCAGAGGGTGTCGATGTTGTGGATTCGCGGCAGATACATCCCGTCGAAGCTAAACAAAGCCCCTCTAAGTCTGGTAATCAGCTTGATGATTCAGATAGTGAGCAACCTTAACAAAAATTATGGCCGATTTATTTGATAGCCAGCCCAACGATACTGCTCAAATTGCTGAGGTTGATTTGTCACAGCCGCTAGCTGCAAGAATGCGGCCGACGCAATTAGAAGATTACGCTGGACAAAATCATTTATTTGAACCCGGAAAACCGTTATTTGAAGCTATTACTCGTGGCAAATTACATTCAATGATCTTTTGGGGGCCGTCAGGTACAGGCAAAACGACACTTGCTCGTCTGATTGCGAAAAATAGTGATTGCTATTTTATCGCCATATCTGCCGTGCTTGGCAGTGTTAAAGATATTCGATTGGCCGTTGAGCAAGCAAAGTTAAAGCGCCAGATGGGACAACAGACATTGTTGTTTGTTGATGAGGTGCATCGATTTAATAAATCACAGCAAGATGCTTTTTTACCTTATGTTGAAGATGGGACATTTATTTTTGTTGGTGCGACCACCGAAAACCCATCATTTGAAGTTAACAATGCATTGTTATCAAGAGCTAGAGTATATGTGCTAAATGCACTGAACCAATCTGCGCTGACTAAAATTTTGCAGCGTGCATTAACGGATAGTGATGCTGGTCTGGGAAAGCTTAATTTATCCATGAGCGATGAAGCCCAATCACTGCTTTTGGATATTGCCGACGGCGATGCACGCCGCCTCTTAAATTTATTAGAAATGGCTGTCAGTTTGCTGGAATTATCTAGTAAGTCATCGAATATTATTGACCGAACAATTATCGAACAGCTTTTGGGAGAAAGTATTCGTCGTTTCGATAAAGGCGGCGAAGCTTTTTACGACCAAATCTCAGCGCTACACAAGTCTGTGCGTGGCTCAAATCCAGATGCTGCACTCTATTGGTTTTGTCGAATGCTTGATGGTGGCTGTGATCCACTCTACATTGCGCGTCGGGTTGTACGCATGGCAAGTGAAGACATTGGCAATGCTGACCCGCGAGGTTTGCAATTAGCCATTAATGCCTGGGATGTGCAAACACGGTTGGGTAGCCCTGAAGGTGAGTTGGCTATTGCCCAGGCAATTGTTTATTTAGCTGTCGCGGCTAAAAGTAACGCAGTATATTCAGCTTTTAAGGCAGCCATGGCAGATATTAAGGGAGAGCCAAGTTACCCTGTACCGTTACATTTGCGCAATGCGCCAACTCAGTTAATGAAGTCTCTCGAATACGGTGCAGAATATCGCTATGATCACAACGAAAGTAATGGTTTTGCCGCTGGACAGCAGTATTTTCCCGATGATAAGGCGCCCGTAGATTACTATCAGCCTGTTGAGCGGGGAATGGAAAAGCAAATTGCCGAAAAATTACAATACTTACGAACATTAAATCAAAAAGAATCAATTTGACCTGAGAGAGACCTTCGACTTTCTGGGACTGTTTTGGATTTAACTATGGACTCACTGGCTTTTAAATTAGTTCCAACGTTGATGGTTGCACTTGGCGGTGCTCTAGGGGCAACAACACGATTTTGGGTGCGCGAATTTTTACCTTTGATTACCGGCAGTCAATTTCCGTTGAGTACGGTTGCGGTAAACTTGGTTGGGTGTTTTTTAGCCGGATTAGTTTACATGTGGATAGAGCATTCAACTCTGATATGGTCGGCACATAAATTATTATTTTTCTTTGTTGGTTTTTTAGGCGCATTTACTACTTTTTCTGCCTTTGCTTTGGAAAGCTTATTGCTTTATCAACAAGGTGACTGGTTAAAATTAACACTCCATATTTTTGCCAATTGTGTATTGTGTTTAATTTGTGTATTTGTTGGTGGATGGCTTGGTGTTAAACTAGCTGGCCATTAAACCAAATTACAAAAATGATGGATAAATTATGATTGATCCCAAGCTTTTTAGAACTGATCTCGATAATGTCATTGCTAATCTTGCCAGACGTGGAGCGACGTTTGACAAGTCAGCCTACACTGAACTGGAAGAAAGTCGTAAGTCATTGCAGGTTGAAATGCAGGAACTGCAAAATTTGCGTAATACGCGTTCCAAATCGATTGGTCAGGCAAAAGCAAAAGGTGAAGATATTCAGCCGCTACTGGACGAAGTTGCCAGTCTGGGCGATAAACTGGATGAAACTAAAAAAGCATTCGAAGAGACCCAAGCAAAACTTGATGATTTGCTGCTTTGTTTACCGAATTTATTATCGGCTGAAGTTCCTGAAGGGAAAGATGAAAATGATAATATTGAAGTGAGAAAATGGGGAGTAATCCCTACGTTTGACTTTGAACCAAAAGATCATACTGAAATTGGTGAGGCGGTTGCAGGAATCGATTTTGCTGCATCAGCAAAACTGAGTGGGTCTCGGTTTGTGGTGATGCGTGCTGGCGTTGCAAAATTGCACCGGGCACTTATCCAGTTGATGCTCGATACGCACACCGAACAACACGGCTATCAGGAAACTTATGTGCCTTATTTGGTCAATCCAGAATGTCTGGTTGGAACTTCGCAATTACCGAAATTTGCTGAAGATTTATTTACTGTTCAAGGCACTACCCAAGATGGTAAACCTTTGTATATGATTCCAACAGCCGAAGTGCCACTAACTAATCTGGTGCGTGAACAAATTGTAGATGAAGCCGAGTTACCAATTAGATTAACAGGACATACTCCTTGTTTTCGTAGTGAAGCGGGTTCCTATGGTAAAGATGTTAAAGGATTGATCCGTCAGCATCAATTTGAAAAAGTTGAGCTAGTACAGATTGTTAAACCTGAAGACTCTATGGCTGCACTAGATGAATTGACATCACATGCGGAAAAAATCTTACAGCTATTAGAGTTACCATATCGTACGGTGATTTTATGTGCAGGTGATATTGGCTTTGGTTCAACTAAGACTTTCGATATAGAAGTCTGGTTACCGGCGCAAAATACTTACCGTGAAATATCATCATGCAGCAATATGGGTGACTTTCAAGCGCGCAGAATGCAGGCACGATATCGCAGTAGCGAAACCGGTAAGCCTGAACTGTTACATACACTAAATGGCTCGGGATTGGCGGTTGGGCGCACGCTGGTGGCAATCTTAGAAAATTATCAGCAGGCAGATGGACGAATAAAGGTGCCTGAAGTCTTGAAACCTTATATGAAAACAGATTTTATTGGCTAATGTAAGTTAACAGTTATTTGTAAGTTAGGTAACAAGACATATAAAAAAACCGCTCTAATGAGCGGTTTTTTAATGTTAAATAAACGAATAAATACTTGAGTCATTTAAGTGATAATTAACTCTTTAATTTGACTTTGCGGGATCACTTAGCTCTTTAATAAATTCATCAATACCAACTTCATTAATGCGTGGTCCAAATTGTTGACGATAACTTTTTCGCATATCTACACCGGCAACAATAATATTGGTAATTAACCAGCTGCCGGATTCTTTTGACAGATAGTAGTCTATATCTAAAGGATCTGTTCCAGTTTGAATCATGGTACTACGAACACGTGCAGCTCCGGTTCTTTGGCTGAACTCCGCTTTATCAAACTCAAAAGCATGACCATCATAGAGTGATAAGCCTTTAGCATATTTGTCAATTACGCGCTGAATATATCCATCGACAAATGCTTTTTGCTGCTTTTCTGACAAAGTATTCCAAGTTTTTGAACCGAGCGTTCTTTGTGCAAAAGTTTGTGTATCAATCACCGGTAATAAATGTTCAATAACCAGTGATTTGGCTAAATTAGTATCAGTTTTAAGTGCCTCTTTGTTGGTTTGAATCACGGCAATCATCTTGTCAGCAATCCCCTTAAGATACTTTGAAGGATCCTGTTCAGTTTGAGCAAATAGGCTCAAGCTGAAAAAGATAAAAACTGAGGCGATAAGTTTTCTCATTATTTTCTCCGGTTGATAAATCAATATCATTTTAAAAATTCAGCCTATTCTAACAAAAGATACTTGATGCAGTTGTAGGGATATGTACATTTTATTAAGAAAATGTGAATCCTGGCTGAATATTGTCAAATTTTAGCGATTAATCTAAATAACCTCAACTCTGGATAAGGAAAATAATGGGGCTGACCCTGTTGAGATGAATTCATTAACGAAATGATTGTTGTACCAGTTAAAAAAATAAGTTATCAAATGGTTAAATTGACTTCCCTTATCCAGAGCTGAGGTTAAATAAGTCGAATAATATCTCTTAACCTTAATGAATATAGATTATTTAAATATATTGTTAATTTAAATTAAAATCGCAAGCCAGTCTGGCAAGCTAAAATCGGAATCAAGTGCATCTGGTCGGCTTGGGCAGTCCGGCAATTTTGGTTGCTTGCTTCGCAGGGCCCTCTGGAAATAGTATCTGTAAATAAAGACTGGTGCATTTCTCTTCGGGCATGACTGACTTCAAATATTTGATTAATGGCCGAATAGAAGGACTGGTGTTAAATGCGCGGTAAAATTCTCGTACGTACCGAATGACTTCCCAGTGGTCAGTCGTTAATTCTATTTGCTCTTGCGAGGCTATTATCACTGCGATCTCTTCACTCCACTGGTTTGCATCGGTTAAGTAGCCAAGTGCATCAGTGGCAATATTATCAGGTAGTTTAACAGGTAAATTCATCGTGTATGGGTTGGTTAAAATTGCGGTATTTACCAGCTGATAACCTTTTGACTATTTGCGCAAAGGTCAACCATTTGCTGGTCATTAATAATTTGTAAATCAGATTTAGCATATTCGCTTAATCCACGACAACGTACATCCGCTTCTAATATATAGCAAGTGTTATCTAAACTTTGAATAAATGTGATTAATTCTTTTTGTGTCAGCATCAATGTGGCATCTGCGATCAGTAATAATTGATCCTTTGCTAGTATCAATTGACTTTGTCGCGATAATTCTGCAAGCGTCAGATTTTTACAAATTAGATGAAGTTGAGACATATTCATTGATGATCCTAGAATATCACAGTATGTTGACTTTGCTGGCTCAGCTTAGTGAATTCTTTATTATCGATACAGATGATATCTTGAATCAAATTATCCGCAGAAATAGTATAGCGTTCAAGACTTTCAGATACCGCATAAACTTTTTCGATATCATAAAAAGATAAACCGGCAATTTGTTTATCAAAATTTTTATTATCAAAAAAGCTATCCTCTTGCGTCTTTAATAAATGAAATATGCCCTGACCATTGAAAACTAAATTAACCTTTTGCTCAAACGTAGCACAAACCAGTCCCAAATCAATGCCTTCCTTACCTGTTAAACAACTAAAAGGTGGAGACTGAATAATAATAGTAATAGAAGCTGTCATACGGTTAATTGAACCATCAAGTCTATTTAAAGTGAATTAATTTATTTTGGGGTTGGCTTAATGATGCCGCTAATTGACCTAACCCTAAAAGATGAAAGCCTGCTTGTAAACTATGGCTATCGATATGGTTTTGCTTAGCCTCTTCATCAGAAATTATACCTCGCCGATTAGCGGCAGCAATGCAGACCTGTAATTCAATTTGATATTGTTTACTCAGATTTAACCAAGATTGAGCAAGATTATTTTCATCACTTGGAGTGACATTAAAGCGATTGGCGACGGCGACGGCATCTTGATAAAAAAATATATTAGAAATTTGATGATTTTGCGCCAATGCACACCTGGCAAAACGCAATGCTGATAGATGCGCCTGCGTACCGCTTGGTGAACCACTAATTAATAAAGTAAATGTCGACGACATAAAATATTCCGCTAATTATTCACTTGAAGTTTAATTAATTAGGGAATTAAAGGCAAATACAGCCAACTAATTCATCTGTAAAAATTAACCAAAAGTCATCGCAGTATACTATCAGTTGTCAGGTAAAGTGACAAAGTGAGTATCGATTGTGTCTATCGAATATATTACTAAAAACTGTTATGAATCTGTCATTTTAGTGATACTCTTAGCCCGCTAACCGGTGTATTTAAAGACACTACAAAAAATCAGGCTAATGTCATCTCCCCGAAAGGTGGTAAAGAGAAAACTATGAGTAAAACACTAATTGATTTAAATGAATTTATGGATGATGTCAAAAAGCATAATCCAGGCGAGCCAGAATTTCATCAGGCCGTGTTAGAAGTTGCTGAAGATATTATTCCTTTTGTCAATGAGCACCCTCAGTATAATCGTGCCGCTATTCTCAGGCGAATGATTGAACCTGATCGCATTGTTTCTTTTCGAGTCTGTTGGGAAGATGATCAAGGACATATTCAAGTTAACCGGGGATATCGTGTACAGTACAATAATGCTATCGGTCCCTACAAAGGGGGATTACGATTTCATCCAACGGTTAACCAAAGCATTTTAAAATTTTTAGGATTCGAGCAAGTTTTTAAGAACAGCTTAACCACTTTACCAATGGGGGGCGGAAAAGGCGGAGCTGACTTTGATCCCAAGGGCAAATCTGATCGAGAAGTCATGCGTTTTTGCCAATCATTTATGACTGAACTACACAAACATATAGGACCTAACCGCGACATACCTGCAGGTGATATTGGCGTAGGGGCGCGCGAAATTGGTTACTTGTTTGGTCAATATAAACGGTTGGAAAATGAATTTACCGGTACTTTAACCGGCAAATCACTCGAATACGGTGGCAGCTTAATCCGCACTGAAGCAACAGGATATGGCGTTGTTTACTTTATCGATTTAATGTTAAAGCAACAGCGAGACTCTCTGGCAGATAAAACCGTAGTTATTTCGGGGTCGGGCAATGTTGCACAATATGCCGCACAAAAAGTGATACAACTTGGCGGAAAAGTAGTCACCATGTCAGACTCTTCTGGATTTATTTACGATCCGGACGGAATCGATGCAGACAAACTGGCCTATATCGTTGAACTAAAAACTGTTAAGCGCGGCCGGATTAAAGAATATGCAGACAAGTATGGTTGCGAGTACTTTGCCGATGAGAAACCGTGGGGGATAAACTGTGATGTGGCTATTCCGTGCGCAACTCAAAATGAAATTGATGTCAATGACGCCAAATTATTGGTGGCAAATGGTGTTAAAGCAATCGCAGAAGGTGCAAATATGCCAACGGGCATTGATGCGATTCACGTCTTTCATGAGAATAAAATCCTCTATGCACCTGGTAAAGCCTCAAATGCTGGTGGTGTTGCGGTTTCGGGACTTGAAATGACACAAAACAGCTTAAGGCTCTCATGGAGCCGGACCGAACTCGATGACAAGCTACAAGGTATTATGGCGAGTATTCACGAGCAATGTTTACGTTACAGTGGGGGAGCTGAAGGTGAATATATAGATTATGTTAAAGGTGCGAATATTGCTGGGTTTGTTAAAGTCGCTAATGCGATGTTGGCTTATGGTGTTGTGTAAATTACGATTAAACAAGAAAAGCAATAAACAAAAAGAATAAAAAAACCGCCAATCAGGCGGTTTTTTATATACTGAGATAATTTAAATCAATTATCAATCGTCACCACCAAACGCCATTAACAAGTTCAGTAAACTAACGAAAATATTATATAGAGATACAAACAGGGTAACTGTTGCCATAACATAATTGGTCTCACCACCACGAACAATCTCACTGGTTTGATATAAAATAATCATTGATGAAAAAATCATAAAGCCAGCAGAAATTGCCAGGCTCAAGCCAGAAATATCAAAAATCAGTGAAGCAATAACCGCAATAATTAATACCCAGAATCCGGCAGCAATCGCACCAGATAAAAAGGAAAAGTCTTTTTTAGATAAAAGTACCCAAGCTGAAAGCCCGAAAAAGATTAATCCTGTTCCGGCTAATGCCTGAACCAGAATTTGCGGTGCAGTATTGGATAGCATACCTACAATAGGGCCTAGCGTATAGCCCATAAAGCCGGTTAAAGCGAAAACCCAGAAGATACTTGAAGCACTGTTTTGGGTTTTATGAATAACAAACAATAATCCGTAAAAACCAACAAGGGTAATGATAAAGCCGGGATGGGGCAGATTCATTACAGCGGCAAAGTAAGCAACAAGTGCTGAAAACGAGATGGTCGCCCCCAACAGCATATAGGTATTTTTAAGTACCTTGTTAATCTCAATCGAACGACCATGTGTTCTTTCGATAACGGGTGAATTGGGTTGCATTGATAACTCCTGTTTTTAAGAAAATATCTACAATTAGACTCCTAATATATTAAGGGCTGAATTCGAAAATACCAAGTATTATCGAAAAGAATTTTTATGCAAGATGTAACATATTTTGCTTAACTGCTGACCAATTTAAAAAAAATATTCATTTTTTTTAAATTAATGCTTTTCCAAATGAAAATATTCGGGTAGTATGCGCGCTCAATTGGAGAGATGGCAGAGCGGTTGAATGCACCGGTCTTGAAAACCGGCATAGGTTAATAGCCTATCCAGGGTTCGAATCCCTGTCTCTCCGCCAATTTTGCATATTATGCAAATAAAAAGCCCCTAGTGAAAGCTAAGGGCTTTTTTTATATCTACAACTTATATCTACAACTTATATCTATAATTTAACCCGTCCCGTAAACAACAATTATCGAAGAATGAAATCTCTTTTCGAGACGCACTTGTTTTCCTGTAACTAGCATACTGCTTGTAACTAGCTGATTGTAAAGTGTAGACAAAAATGTTGAATACATATTGAATTAACTGTTTTCTATCAACGATACTTTTGCTATTATCTGCCGAGTATTGCTCTAATAGAATTATTTTTTAGTCCATTTTTAAACAAAGCGGTATTAAATAAACCTATTATTTAATGTCGGCGCTGATATAAATAATCGACTTACCAAGTAAAAATAAGCTTGTATTAAAGAGAGTATTATTAAGAAAACCAATTTTAAAAAGGGTTAAAAGGATAGTTTTTACTAAAGATTAAAATTTAGATAAAACTCACTATCAATGACAAGGTTTAATGGATAATTTAAAAGTTTCAGTCACGAATAAATTTATCAAATTGCTTGTACAATATTTATTCGCCATTGGAAATTAAAAAAGGCCAAACAAAAATTAGGTAAGAGGAATATTTGATTATCCTTGCTTATTTGTTCGCTTCTTTATCTCTCCCGTTTAATCTTCTCATTTTAAGTTCAAACTTTTCTCCTTTAGCGTTGTTAGATTAATTTTTTACCGAATGTTTTGCATTCAAGATAAAAATTTTTATCAAAAAGTAAAAAATTAAAAGTTGCAGCAATAATTTATTACCGAGTTATTTAAGAAAAAACAAACACATAATACGTCGCTCACTCAACAGGATGCTTATTTATGCCACGCGGGATTAATACTTTTGTTATTCTAATTATTTTAGGAATGTGTGTTTTTGGAAGCGAACATTTGCAGGCTTACGTATGTAACTACGATCTGGCACAAACGGGCGGCACTTCAAATAATTGTGAGCCACAATCTACACCAACAACTCCGCCAAGTATTAGTGCTCCTGCGAGCTCGACTACTGGTGAATATACCGTATCTTGGGGCGCGTCAAGTAGCGATACGACTTTTAAATACATGCTATATGAATCAAAAGATGATGGCGGGTTTCAGTTTCTTTCTTCACTAAGTTCATCGACGCGCTCTCAATTATTACAAGGGAGAAGTAGTGGACAATATAAGTATCGTGTAAGCGCCTGTAATCTTACCGGTGGAGGTTGTTCTTCGTCGAGAGAGACTAGCGGGTATACGGTGGTTAATTTGCCGTTACCAATGCCAAATACACCATCAACACCGAATGTTCCCAATGTCAGTGCCAATGGTAATTTTACGGTGAGTTGGAATATTGTCGAACACGCTACATTTTATCGACTGGTTGAAGAACAAAATAACAACACTTGGGAGCTGAGCAGTAATTCTAAAAGTTTTAGCGAGCTTGCCGATGGATACTACCGGTTTAAAGTTCAAGCCTGTAACAGCGCGAGTGTTTGTTCCGCGTTTAGCCTTTCTAAATCTATCATTGTAGCGCGTCCTCCTACCGGTACTCCTTCTTTTACTGGGCAAACCAGTTTCACAACTTATTTCATGATAGGAACGGTTGATTTGGCTTGGACCAGTGTTGAACGGGCAACCAGCTATGATTTGCAGCATTTGGAAAGTAATCAATGGGTTAATGTTGACTCTAGCGGTACTTCTCAATCACTTGAAAATCAACCAATTGGTGTTAATCAATATCGGGTGCGGGCATGTAATGCGGGTGGGTGTGCGGCTTGGTCATCTGCCTTTTCAGTTACGTTGACCCAACTTTCAAATATTGTTGGTGCTCATCAACAAAGAAATAATGTTGTATTAAGTGTTATCGCTGTTACAGGCCGATTTATTGAAGTTAAAGTCGATGGCGCTGTTGTTATTCCTCGAGATAGTAATTCGGGATTAACTTTTAACTTAACGCTTGATGATGGCCAACATAGTGTTTTAGCGAGAACATGTACATTAAACATGGAGAGTTATTCGTGTTCTGATTATGGAAAATATTTTCAATTAGAAGTGATTGGTCCTCCGGGTATGCCTTCATCCATTTCTCGCACTGGAAACACCCAGTTTAATGGTGAAGCCATTATTAATTGGGGTGCTGCCAGCGGTATTGTGCATACTTACAAACTTTATCAAAAAGTTAATGGCGGTAGCCCGCAGTTAATTTATTCGGGATTAAATCAACAATATGTGCTAAACAATTTGACCAATGCTAATTATCAGTTTTTAGTAGAGGCTTGTAATACTTTCTCAAATCAAGAAGAGTGTAGCCAACTACGCAGCACTACAAGCGAACCAGCTAAAAATCTCGCGGCATTAATTCCCGACTGGCTACAAGATGATTACGGTATTTATGAAGGTAATTTTAACGCCAATCTTGGCAATGAAACCTTACTTTTGGGTCATAAAGAAATTATTTTATTGCATGGCGATATTATTACCCCTATCGCCATTTTTCCCACTGTGCCCAATGCGATTGTTTCTTGGGGCGCAGATGGTCAAGCCAGTTATCAAGCTTTTCATTTCGATGCTGATCCCGATAACTATGAAGTCCACATCGGGGATCTTTCTGGTGATGGATATGCTGAAATTTTCTTACAAGGTAAAACGAAAGGATCCACTTCGTATATTTTAAGTAGCAGTGGTGCTTTGATTCAGTCATTGGCAAGTGGTTATTTGAATGTTGATTGGTCGGCACAGTCTTATGTGGCTTCTATTGAAAACGGTGGCATTCAGTTAAATTATATTGGTAATAGTGCAGAGAATAATTTTGCTGAAACTAATAGTAACGGAGTGGTAACGCACTTACAAATTCCAGTCACTAAACCGATAATCAATGGAACACCGCCGCGATTTATTTATGAAGGTGAATCATTTTTATTTCAACCTGAACTCTCAATTCAAAATGTTGATCTGAGTTTATCTGGTCATCCATCTTGGATGTATGTAAATAATGAATTAAATGAATTAATCGGGGAGGTTATTACTTACGCTAATGAAACTTATTCTGTGAGGATTGATGTTAATGAAATTAAATCTTCGCATACGGTTCCAGTGAACTTTACCTTTAGGCTAGATGTCATTAAAGGTTTCACCATTCCACAAGAAGACTATGAGGTTTACCTTGCAGCAAATGGCGATATTTATCTGAAATCAAAAAGTAGTGCTACTTTCTTTAAAGTAAAAGTTGAAGGTCAGCTATATTGGATACTACAAATTACGCAAGCAGAGTTCGATGCTGCGAATGCAGTGTTAAATACTGATTATCGTATTGAGTATTTGGATGTTGAAGGTGATGATAAAATTGATTTAGTCATTTATCCTCGAACCGGTGTTGAGCTTTCTTCCTACGCAATCAGTGCGATTGAAGATACTTCACATACTATTGATGTGGGTGGTCCAGCAGAATTTGTTGTACCTGATGCCGCATTTATAGCGCCTACTGTACCACTTAACGAAATAGTTGGTAGTGTACCGGCGAGTGCAGGAGTTTCTGGTAGTGCAGCCAGCTATGCTATTCCTATTTCAATTCCTCCTGGGCGTAATAACATGCAGCCAAAAGTTGCGCTTAACTATTCTTCGCGAAGCGGCAACGGAATTGCCGGAGTGGGCTGGTCATTATCGGCTGGTTCTGGGATATCACGATGCGGTGCGACCTATGCGCAAGATGGTTTTACTGCTGGAATCAGTTTTAATGATCAAACTGACAAATTATGTATTGACGGAATGCGTTTGAAGTTAGTCTCAGGGACTTATGGTGCTAGTGGTGCTGTTTACAGAACAGAGTTAGATAACTTTGAAAAAGTAACACAAACGGGTGCTATTAACGGTACGTCAACGACTTTTACCGTAGAAAACTTTAGTGGCCTGATTCGTTATTACGGTGTCAGTACTGGTGGGTATGGTGCACAGGTTGTTCCAGTAGGACAAACTAAAACACTTTCATGGTTAATCAGTCATGAATCTACTCATGCTGGTAATAACACTATTCACTATGAATACTCCTCAACGAAAGACTCCGAAATTGTATTAAACACGATTTATTACACGGGGACCAGTTCGAGTGCAGGTAACCGCAAAGTAGAATTTACTTATCGCGATGATCGTCCTGTTAAACGAGTTAATTACCTAGGCGGTGGAAAGCTCAAGCAAACCAAACTGCTCTCTAAAATCACCAGTTATTATGATAATAGCCAGGTGAGCGAGTATAGTTTGAATTATTCCACCGACATCGATGATACGGATATTACTCCAAGCGCAGCTAGCGGACGAGCTTTACTGCGTAGTATAAAAATGTGTGGTGAAGATAGCTCTAATTGCTATGAACCGACCGTTTTTGATTGGTTAGAAAATAAAACCGCTTATGAACTTGAAGTACTTAAAACCAGTGATGGTGTTGAGATAAGTGAAGCAACTACCTATCTTTCAAGCGTGCTTCCCCATGGTGATATTAATGGTGATGGTGTACGCGATTGGTCAAACTATTTTATTAATGCTGAAGGCGATAAAGTTGATCATAATTTCACATTAAATACCTGTAAATATGATCGAGTTGTTTTTAAACGCCGACTTTGTTTAGACGCTGATTTCGATTTAAACGGTACAACTGATATGTGGACTGTCGAAAATGAAAAGTTGGTATTAAAATTAACCAGCAGTTCAAATGGAAGTGTCAGCTCGACAGAAGTTATCACCGATATTCCAATGAATCAGGGAGGAGATAACCTGTATGATTTTATTATTCATGCGGCTGACTTTAATGGTGACGGTTGGGCTGACCTGCTAATTAGTCGTTACGAAAACCTGCAACTTCATATTTATTATTATCCCAATCAGCGTAGTAAAACCAATCCCTATTTAGAAAGTACAAAGCAGAAAATATACAATTACTCAAAACCACATGGTGCTCCGTCAGACGTAAATATTCAGTTTGCTGGAGATATTGACGGTAACGGTTTACCTGATTTGGTCATCTATTATCAATCACCCGATTATGTCAACGCATATCCAAAAGAAATATTGTTAACTCAAACAACTTCAACGGAAGCAGGTCTTAGTTTTACAGCAAAAAATATTGATTATTACGCTGGAGAATTCTCGCAGTTTGCAATGTTTTTTGACGTTAATTCTGATGGATTTGATGATTTAATCGGTTGGGATGGAACAAAAGATATAAAGGAAGATGACTCGGCGCTTAATGTATTAGCCAGAATCAATCAGGGAAACGGAAACTTTGGAGAACCAGTTAATTTAGGTAATTTATTTACAAAGCGAACTTACAAAATCCAAATAACTGGCGAATACCATGACTGGAAGTATCAATATGCGCCGAAATATCAAGACGCAATTAAAGTGATGGATGTGAATGGTGATGGGCGTAGTGAGTTAATTTTACCTGGCTCGGAATTAATTAAAGGTTGTGCTCGTGTTCAACATAAAGGTGAACCTCAATGGTTTTGTGGAGATTCTATTTATAGTGATACTGAAAATTATACGGTGGATGGTTGGGTAACCGCTCCTATTAGTAGCAACTTCGATTATAGTATTTATCAATATGCAGCCTTCAGTTTTGATGAAAATGCCTCCGGTAACATTACGGTATCATCTAGTGCTACCGGTTTGATTGGTGCCGCTAATCATTCAATGGTTGTTGATAGTTTTGGTAAAGGATTACCTGATTTAGCTTTTAGTTATGGCTGCGTGTTTTCATCGAGTTGTAAATTAAAAATCCCAGAGACAAATCCACTACCCAGTGGCATTGTGCCAGGAAAAGTCTATTTCAACCGTAATTATGGTTCTGCAACTGATAGCACTTTAAATAAAACCAGTTATCGCCCCAGAGATATGCTGATTCGATCGACGGAAGCAATGGGTAAAATCAGTGAATGGGACTATTTGCCGCTATCTTCAGGACAACAACCGGCAAATGCATTAGACAAAACGTTTGATATTTATCAAACAATTTATGATAACCCATTAAATTATGTTGGTGGTCAGTTTGCTTTCGCATCAAGTATGTATGTTGTGAGTGAGTTTCGACAATCAAATGGATTGGGTAGTTTAAATAATACAAACTATCAATATCGTGATGCGGTCTACAATGCGGTAGGTAGGGGGTTCCAAGGATTTGGCCGAATAATTGTTGATAGTCCCTCGCAATTAGATGCTAATGGTAATATCGCTGAAGGTGTACGAAGTGTAACAAACTTTAGGCAAGTATTTCCTTTAACCAGCAGGCCATTAACTATCCGGCGTTGCCTGGTGAAAATAGATGATGACACTTGTGATGATTCAATTTTGGGTGGAAATAGATTATTTTATGAATCATATAAATACACCACAATGACCACCGACATAAATAGTCGTCCCTGAAAAACAGCTTAACACTCTGAAATTTAATAAAAAATCTCTAATTAATAACTCACTTTTCGACCAGAAATGTTAAAATACGCCATCACTTCCTGGT
>NZ_JBFDAH010000038.1:0-3680 GCF_040719265.1 Aliikangiella maris
CTACAGAAAAATTAAGTTTCCCGAATTCACGTTATAAAGAAGAATTGAGTGATGATGTTAATTTGGCTGAAAAGGATTGAATGGTTCGACATTAATGTGGGAAATCACACCATATTGAGCCCATGACTCTTGCTCAATAAACTCATCCATCCACTTTGGAATTTTGAACGAAACAACTTCAGCTCCAGGTCTCAACGTCAAGAAATGATCAGCGTGAGACTCATCACCAATACTAATGTTTAGCCTATCACTTTTGATTTGCGTGTTACCAGATTCATCAATTGCAATTAAAAACTTACTTCTCTTACTTCTGTCAGGATGAGTTCCCCCTTGAACGCGGAACACCGTAGAAGTTTCTTGAGGTAATGGTCCCACAAAATTTGCATCGCCAGGTTGAGCAACTTTGTTTGGAACAACAGCCTAGCCAAGGACTATATCTTGTACGTCAACCTCAATTTCAGTTTCATTCGTGACAAGTACTCCAACACCTAGCTCTGGATCGAAAGAAGCATCAAAAATAAAGCCCAACTCTCTATCTTCACCATCATCAGTCGACATTATCTTCACTTTTCTTAAGTTTATTACGTTTTTAAGATCTGCGGCTTCCTTCATGAGCCCTGTATCTCTAAAACTTTCGTTATAATATTCGAACAAGGCCTCTTCAACATCACGAAATATTTTGTCCTTATTCGCTTCAAACTGAGTAAAGGTGTCTCTTTGATTATCAGTTATTTCATCATCATCGAAGGTCTGTATTATTAGCTCAACTGAACCGCTATCATTAAAAAAGTCTATTGAATAGCCTCTTTTCCAGTAGCTATCATATGATAGCTTCCCTAATACGTTGTCATTAACCACCATTGATTAGCTCCAGTAGTGTTCTTTCACCTATGCCACCTAAATGCCCATACTTCACACCAAAGTCCATTGATTTAACCTTGTTAGTATGAATAAAAGATGGGACTAGCTGCATTGTTCTCATATCTTCGACTTCGTGCCACGTATATTTATGCTTTTTCATAAACTTTGAAATATCCTTTTCTTTAACACCAAGTTGCGAAGCAAGCATTTGATTTGCTTCTTTAAAGTTAGTATCTCTATCTAGAGACATAATTCCTTTCAGACGAACCTCATGTAAAGTAACAGGTGAAAAGTCAGGATAACCATTTTTATACGCGATTCCATCTGGAATTATTTTTTGAATATCAGGATTATCAAATATGAAGTTTGACTCACCTCTAACGCCTGTCCAATGTCCATTATTTATCGGTGTTAATTTAATCCTGTCATCATAACTACTCAATCTCGGAAGTTTTGGCCCGATGAAACTAGATGATAACTCATCGCCAACACCGTAGTTTGGAACAACAAATGAGCAGTTAAAGAGCAAGCTCTTTAACTGCTATTTTAAACTAATTTAGTTTAATTATTTTAACTCCCATTTTCTTTAACAAAGCTATAACTCCAAGCCTAAATTCTTCATCATCAATGAGCCAATTTCCCTCAACACCATCCTCTCTAACAAGAGTAATAGCATAGTCTCCATCAATTTCTTCTAAATAGTAGTTATTGATATCTCTACCGTTAATAAAAAGTTCATTAGCAATATCTTGTTCTGAATATTTCATTGTTTAATGCCTAAGTTTAGGTTTCATAGCTTCAAGTAATTCTTTTGAATATTCTTTACCATATCCTGGGAAGAAAATAGTATTATCGAAATCTCCTTCGCCCCAAAAAATACGAGATGGTTGAGGTTTAATATTCGGGTTAACTTCTAATTGCCTAAAGTACTTTGCACTTAATACTTTCATATCACCCGGAGAAGGCCATCTTTGATTTTTGTGTGTATTAGGATGTACATGCCCTATCAATCGAGCTGACTTAGGAGTAACAACATCCTTAAATGTACCGCTGTATAAAACTTTAACACGCTTGCCATCTCGAATTTCACTTGTTAAAGCAAACTCAACCCTTCGATCACCTAATGTTCCCAATTTATATATATCACCAAAACGAACGGTTCGATCTGTTAGTACAACACCAGATTCACCAGCGATACGAAGATCTCCGGGAAATGCTCCTGTTTCCATTAGTTCCTTGATTGAAGAAGTTTTTCCTAAAGTTGGAGTACGTTCAACGGCAGTAATACGATATAGGCCATCTTCAGTATAGTGACCATAAGAATTCAGCTTCATTGAGTTTGGAACAACTGACGCAGTGTACTTACTGCGTCATCATCCCATTCAACCGTGGTAGTTACTTCTCGCCCACTCTTACGATTTCAGATCCCAATTCAATAAGCCTACTTCTTAGTTTTTCCTCAAATTCATCATTATTGACTGTAAGGTAGAACTCTTTTCCTTCACCGTTTCGATAGCAAATAGTTTCTGAGAAAGGAGTAACCCTAACGAAATAATTTTCTATCGTTAGCCCGTTACCAAACAAGTAGTCATCCAAGTCAGTAGGAATCTTTTTACTGTTACTCATAAATTACCTTTAGTCCTTTCGGTGTTTCAATAAGATTGTAAGATTTACCAAATCCAGGGTAGAACAACGTATTATCATAATCTCCAGTTCCCCAAAATATTCTACTTGGTTGTGGTTTAGCAGAAGGATTAGTAAGTAATTGTTCGAAATATCGGTCGTTTAGAATATTCATGTCAGCCCTGGACGGTAGTTGTTGCATCACCCCTTCATTCGGATGCGCGTGACCCAATATTCTACTATCTCTAGGTACTGGACTTGTAAATGCATCACCACTATAGAGCCTTTTGACCAACTTACCGTCGACTCTTTCTGTTACCAGCGAAAATTCAACGCCTGATCGCTGACTAAGATCATATACATCACCAAATCTTACCGTTCGATCAGTGACTGTAACACCCACTTCTCCAGGGAGAGAACCTGTATTTAACAACTCGTCAATACTTGCATGACTCCCTAAACCTTCAGATTTAGGAAATCGTAACCCAGAGACTGATCCGCCTTCTTGCATAAGAGTTTGATGGGTGGTTGACGTGTTTGGAACATCTCTCCCCAACTCACTACGATGCGTCCGCTCATTATCAATAATATTCCCTGATTGTTCAACACTCGCATCATAATCTGCTTTTTCCTTAGGTTTAGCTTTATTTACAATTAACCGTCGCTCAGCCTCCACCCGCCGCGTATGCTTTTCACGAAACTTTTTAGCAATACCTGCCGCGGTGGGATTGGTATCGAGCAATTTGTAATATTCTTCCAATGGCCAAAAATAATTGGGATCATACTCACCATTTTCAGCCCGATAGCGCTCTAAGTATTCGATTTGATTATCACCCCAGCCATAATCACCGAGGAAGCCCTCTAATTCATATTCATCTCGAATTAAACAGTTATACACAATAATTGTTTGAATTTTGATGAGATGGACTAAATCATTGATGACATCATCCTCGGTATACCAGGATTGAATAGTTAGACCGTGGTAATGACCAATTTTTTCGACGATTCGCCAGAGGTGCTGCGGGAAGTTTTGTTCGTCGGTCAGTCGCCATAAAAACTGCTTGATAAAGATATCATCACGAGTTTTACATTCGGTATTAATTTCAAATTCGAGGGGGTTAGCTTCAAAAAAATAAGGGGCAAATAAAAAGCGCCTGCGGCTGCGCGATCTGACGTAGAATGGGTCGAATAACATG
>NZ_JBFDAH010000038.1:3697-23487 GCF_040719265.1 Aliikangiella maris
GGGGCAAATAAAAAGCGCCTGCGGCTGCGCGATCTGACGTAGAATGGGTCGAATAACATGGAGTAAATCCCTTTAATATATTTTTACTTTTCTTGCTAGCTTTAAATTTAATCGATAGTTTGGTAGAAAGCTGAATAGTTCATTATCGTAACAAACTGATATTACTATGTCGATAAGCAAACTGTGAATCCGGTTGCAAAAATATGCTATTAGTAATCTTCAATCACTTTTTAGTTAAGCATTTTCTAAGCTGCCTGTGCGGCAGTGAACCTACAGTATAAACGTCAACGTCTGGCCATCCCACATTGACAACTTATTGATTAAAATTCCAAGGCATTAATGATTCAATGTTGTATTGTTTTTTTGGTAACTCCCTCAGTAAAAACATCAGGTAGTCAAAGGGAATAAGCCCATAGTCAATTGAATGATCGCAATAGGTTTCAACTAACTTATTCATGCTCGTTCCTTTTTGATCTGATCAGCCTTGGTCGAATGTTCTGATCCGGGAAGGAGCATTTAGTTCCATTTTTATTCTATTTCTTATCCAGAGTTGAGGTTAATCATGAAAAGCAGGAACTCGACAATCAGAACTGAAGTTTGTTGTGGTTCAATAAAACCGGACTGAAATTCTTCATTCTAGAGTCACAATAAAGTTTAAGTCAGAAAAAACTAAGAAATAACAAAGATAATTTTCTATCTCAAGTCAACTATTTTTTAAAACAAGCCCCTTTAAGAGATTGGATGACACGATATGCCAAATATTACTTCTTTCAAGCAGTGTTCGAAATAACTCTTCACAATACAAATGTTATGTTGTATCATAGCTTTTAGGTGTAATAAATTAGTAATTGATAGCAGTCAGCTTTATTATCATTAAAGAGTAATAATTATAGAGGTAAAGATTATTAGACTTGCTATCCTAACTAAGGATTATTTGGAGTAGGAATAAAGTAAATGATTAATACCAATACCGTTTTAGCTGACAGCCATGATTCGTTATACTTTTTCTCAGAAGAAAATACGCTTGAAAAGCTACCTCGAGCAATCCAAAACGATCAACCAGAAGTATTAACTCATATTTATCAAGAAATGATTAATATCGCTGTTTGGCAACGAGAGCTATCTTTATCACTTAAAAACTCTATCGATAGTTTTATTAAAGATAATCCCGTGTATCAAGTTGCTATGACTGTTGCACCACAAAATGTAATTGCAAATCTTAATCAAACTATCAGTAGTTCTGAGCAGTCGGAGCTCATTGAAAATATTGCAGAACTTGTGGATATGTTCTGTTGTTTATTTGAGTTAAGACATGCAGGTTTACGGTTAACAGTGTTAAATAATGCAATGTGCCCAAAGTTTCATGTTGATAGAGTTCCTTGTCGATTGGTGTCAACTTATCGAGGAATGGCAACACAATGGTTGCCAGATCATATAATTGATAGAACCAAACTTGGGGCTGGAAGTAATGGTAACCCTGATCATGAATCTGGGCTCTATTTGAATGAGAAAAATATCCAAAAACTTGAAGCAGGAGATGTTGCGTTATTAAAAGGTGAATTGTGGGAAAATAATGAAAATGCTGGTTTGGTGCATCGCTCTCCTATACTGCCGATTGGAGAAAGCCGATTATTATTGACCTTGGATTTTATCAACTAACTCATAACTGTTTGAATATTGACAAATATTGCGGATATTGGGCGACGGAATTAACACAAATTTTTGGTAGGATAATAGTTGTTTTATAAAGCAACTATTTTATAAAACTAGTGCTGAGTTTTTAAATTTATTAACCATAATGTATTTATTTAATGAGGTACTAACACTGTTTCTCAAAATAGCTTGACCCGTTAAAAATATCTATATACTGGGGCGCAGCTAGAAAGAAAGCCTCTTGTTTATCCCTACATTTCGTTGTTTTAAGTTTTCCTCGTCCTGAAGTTATAAGTACCAGTCTCATTTCATGCTATTCCGCCAATTTTGGCTTATTTAAATCGTAACTCAGGATGTATATTCATGTCTAATACAGTAAAAGGAACCGTTAAGTGGTTCAATGAATCTAAAGGTTTTGGTTTTATCGAGCAATCATCTGGTCCAGACGTTTTTGCTCACTTTTCAGAAATTCAAAGCTCTGGATTTAAGAGTTTAGTCGAAGGGCAAGCTGTTGAGTTTGTTATTACTCAAGGCCAAAAAGGTCCTCAAGCTGAAAAAATCGTTGCACTTTAAGTATAAAAAATTAGAACAAGCTATATTGAGTTTCAATCAATAAAAGCTCTTCCTATAAAAGGAAGTACAATTGTACTTCCTTTTTTTGTATTGGTTACTCAATAAATCCGTTGTATTTTTAAATAAAAATTTTTCAACAGTTAATAATTATTGTATCAATGATAAAAGGAGCCTGTTAGATGAAAAAGATGTTCGTTGGTAATTTGCCTTTAAAAGCTCGAGAAGCAGATCTTATAACGCTTTTTTCTGAATACGGTACTGTTCGAAGTGTAAAACTGGTTATGGATGTTTTTAGTGGTAATTGTAAAGGATTTGGTTTTGTAGAAATGGAAGGGCACGAAGCTCGGGCGGCAATTAAAGGCTTAAATGGAAAATCGTTTATGGATAAAGATATACAAGTGAAATTTGAAAGCCCAAGAGGAAAAGGGCGTTCGCGTTAATATCCGTTGTAAATACATATAAAGTTAACAGTCATTGATAAAAAGTACTCTCAACTAGCATATTTTATTAAATAGCATTCAAAAAAAACACAAACCCGAAAATAAAAATGTAATAAAAACAATTTTTATGTTGTAGTTATCTCGGTTATATATTTTCTATAGTGTTTAGTTTTCGGGTACATCATAAGCAAATTTTTTGTTTGTTAACCTTTCAATCAAGCATCAACTGATATTTCAGGTAAAAGTAAAAAGTCACAATTAAATCAATAATTTAAACGTTATGATGTAATGTATCTTTTTTGTATAAAAATAATATATGAAAGGCCATAACAATGATTTTATCACCGTTACAAGGAACACCAACTAAAAACCACGAACGTATAGATACTTTAGTTGTACTGCGAGGATTCGCTTTATTAGGCATTATGTTTATTAATATCTTTGTCTTTGCACATCCGGTAAATTGGTTTGATGTAGCATGGGACAAACTCAATGAAGATGTTTATCATTCAGAGTTATAGCGAGATTTTGGCCTATCGACTCAGTTTATTATCCAAGAAATTGTGGCAACCTACATTTAACTTTTTAATATTGGGATTATTTTTGTTTGGTGTTTATTTTGGAAAGAAAAAGTTGATTAATGAAGCGGGTAAAAATCGGGAAACGTTTATCAAATTAATCGCTATTGGTTTTTTTATTGGAATGGTCTTCAATGTACTATTTATTTGGGCCATGATCAAAATGCCTCCTGAAGTTGGTACCTTTTGGCGTTTTGCAATAAATCTGGGTACGTCTGGATCAGGAATATGCTTTACTTTAGTGTATGTAGCGATGATTAGTCTACTCATGCTTGGAAATGCTAAACGTTTTTTATATTGGTTTGCACCTGTTAGACGAATGGCTCTGACGCACTACTTATTGCAATCATTAATTGGTACTTGGATACTTTATGGATATGGTTTCGGATTAATGACCGAATTTAATTATAAACTGCAATTGATTTTTGTGATTTGTATGTTTACAGCACAAATGCTGCTGAGTTATTGGTGGTTGGCTCGATATCGTTTTGGACCGGTAGAGTGGCTGTGGCGTTCTTTGACTTATCGCCAACTTTTGCCTTTTAGAATAGAGAAAAAAGAAATGGCTTTTGTTAGTTAACCACATAAAAAAGCCAAGATTACCAATAATCTTAGCTTTTTTACTTGCTGATATTAGTGAAATTAAATCCAATAATAGTTTTAATTGGTTTTAATTAACCATTTAACTAGCCGGATATTCACAAGGATAACTTTGCTTGATAGCTTGATATACCCGAGTAAGTGTTGAGATGTCGGCATCTTGATTTTTTCTAATTTGCTGAGAAATATTTTCAACAACATCATTAATTACTGGGTTATCATCCCAGCAAAGCTGAGTTTCAGCAGTCAAGGGTTCTCTATTTTCAATTCGACTACCAATACGGGTTTCTATCGCTCGTTCTACAAAACTGCTTCGCTTTTTATCTTCAATAGTTTGCACATGCTTTTGTGCCATTAATAATCCATCGATAAAACCTTTAATGTAGCGAATGCATTGTGCACTTTCAGGATCAGTAAGTGTTAATTCTGTATCATCACATAAAGTTGAGAGTTCTTCGGTACTTAACGGGGAAAGTGCGTTGACCTTTAAACTGAAAGTGGCAAAAAGAACTGATATAAACAATGAGCTTATGAGTGGGGACAGCCATTTCATTTTAGATACCTCCATAAAAAAAGATGAGGACCAAACAATATTGGTCGAACTTGAGTCCTCACGCAAAATTTGAATAAAAGTGGAGCCTATTTACCCTCTCATAACTCAAATATTTAGTAAAATATATTTAATTTACGACTCATATTTATTATCATAAATATATCAACCTATACATAATATCTTTGTTTGAGATAAATATGCCTTTTCCACATTCGCGCTTTCACGCTAAAATTGGTACGTTTCGCCAACTAGAAATTTTTATAAAATTTGCTGAAACAGGTAGCATTAGTCAGACCGCAAATCTTTTGCACTTGGCACAACCATCGGTTTCTATTCAGCTAAAAAAGTTGTCAGATCATTTAGGGGTTCCCCTGGTTGAACAAGTCGGTCGCAAGCTTTATTTAACAGATGCCGGTAATGAATTATATAAAAGCTCATTAGAGATTTTTGACACATTAGGCCGACTTGAAAGTCGATTGGCGAGTCTGTCCGGATTGCAAGCCGGTCATTTAAAGCTTTCAGTTGTAACAACGGCGAAATATTTTTTTCCACATTTACTAGGACCTTTTTGTCAACGATATCCCGATATAGAGGTCTCTTTTAATATCGGTAATCGCGGGTCTATGATTAGTCGGCTGCGTGAAAACAAAGATGATTTTTATGTATTTAGTCATCCACCTGATGATATTGAAATAGAAAAATTCGAATTTGTTAATAATCCACTGGTCGTTGTTGTTCATGCAGAGCATCCTCTAGCCAATAAGAAAAATATCGATTTTGCCAAATTAAAAAATGATCCGTTTATTATGCGTGAACCTGGCTCGGGCACCCGTTTTGCTGTTGAAAAATATTTGCAGGATTCGGGAAATAGCGTAAATGAGAAAATGACCATTGAAAGTAATGAAGCGATAAAACACTCGGTGATGTCGAAACTGGGGATTTCAATACTATCTGTCCATACCTTGTCTCAAGCGACTAAATCTAGTTTTAAGATATTGAATGTAAAGGGTTTCCCACTTAAACACCACTGGTATGTCGTGTACCTTAAAAATAAACAGTTATCTGATGTTGCGCGAACATTTCTGGAGTTTCTTCAAGTTGAGGGGTCTGATTTGGCGGCTGAGTTATTAGATAACTCTGTGGCTAAAGGTTATGTATAAACGAGAGTATCAGCTAATTATTAATATATAGATATTTATAAATACAAAATAAAAACAAAATATATTTTAATCTATGTTTTGTTTCTGTCAAAATTCCACCAATTGAAATCCATCAATTATCATCGATGTCTATCAATGTTTATATTAACAAAACAGAGGAGGATCTTTAATTGAAAAATTTTCGACAGCTGGCTTTTTGTTTATTCACTGCGTTAATGCTAATTTCAGTTGGTGTCGTTACTGCATCAGAAAACGCTTACCACTGGGGGCTTTATGTTGTTGGTGGTTTATTATCGGTACTTTCTATTACGGCATATCGACAACAGCGTAGCAAAACTAATTATTCTATGGCGAATTTGAATGCTGACAGACCTTGATTTTGTTTGTCGTTTTAGAGCAGTTAGCAATTGAATCAAAGTGTTAACTTAATCTAAAAATAAATTACTCATAAAGTATTTAAATTGAAAGCTATAAATAAAAGGTAAAATAATCATGCAGCTTGATATTATCGTCTTGTTTTTTATTTTAGGGTTTATTGCTAAATTAATTGGGTCTGGGTTAAAACTACCCGATGGATTTCATCACGGGATCAGTGTTTTCTTAATGTTGGCCATCGGATTAAAAGGCGGTGCAGCGTTAGCTGAAAACTTATCGAGTGGCTTGTTAATTAAAGCATCATTTTTTATTTTGCTCGGTATGTTCTTACCCTTCATTGTGTTCCCAATATTGCGATGGATAGGTGATTTTGCTGCAAAAGATGCCGCGTCTATTGCTGCACATTATGGCTCAGTGAGTATTGGTACCTATGCGGTAGCTGTTGCCTTACTTGAATCTCAACAAATCAGCTATGAAAGCTACTTCCCTTTATTTGTCGTGCTACTAGAGTTTCCTGCAATGTTTGTTGCGGTTTATTTGGCAAACCAAAAAAGTCAAAGTATACCGGTTAAGCAATGGGTATCGCATATACTCAAAAATGAAAGTATTGTGTTACTTTTTGGTGGTTTAATTATTGGTCTGGTTGCACATGAGCAATCGAGCAAATTAACCCCGCTATTTAGTGAGTTATTTAGTGGTGTACTGGCATTATTCCTACTTTGTATGGGTATGGACGCGGCTGCTAAAGTGAATGACCTGAAAAAAGATGCTCCATTTTTAATGGCAGTGGGTACATTCGGACCAATGGTGAACGGGTTGATTGGCGGTGTGTTTGCCAGTTTATTAGGATTAAGTGCCGGTGGTATCTTTTTAACTATCGTGCTTAGCGCCAGTGCCTCATATATTGCGGTTCCGATTGCCATGCGCAGTTTAATTCCAGATGCAAATCACTCTTACGGTATGACAACATCTTTGGGTATTACCTTTCCGTTTAATATATTGGTGGGAATGCCGGTTTACTGGATTATGGCAGAATGGTTCGCTAAATAATAATCATACAAGTCACCTCAGTAATCAGTTTTATAACCTAACTGAAGTGATTTAAGTAATTAAAAAATTTTGGTTATGTATGACTTATAAACAGCGTTAACAGTCTGTATTGAGTAAAAAATAAATCTACTAAGCCAGTCTGGATTTTTCAAACGCTTTGCAGGCCTCGTCATGAAATTTGATGACAGGCTCTGTTGAAAAATCCAGACCAATTGATTTAACAAATTTCACTACAGCATAGCGTTCAGATGCTTTAGCATATTCTTTGGCCCATTGCTGATAGCTTTCAGTTTGACAGTCGACTGGCGATTTAATTTTAATGGTTCGAAAACGCATTCGGTAAGGTTTTGGGGTAATTCTGGCACGATAGCATTGTTGCTTTTGAGAGAGAGTAATGTATAGCCAATCAACATTCAGTTTTCTCATAATATGTTGGTAATGTTTTCCTTCTGGCGCCAAGTATTTTTTACCAATCACCCTGACACCTTTGGTTGTTTCATAAATGCGAAAGTCTTCCCCTAGCTCTGGGTATTTCTTTATTTGTTGCAAAAACTTAGCGACTATTCGCTCTTTTCTAGAGAGCTTTCTCATGCCATTAAACCAGTCAAAAAAGTTGAGAGGATAATCGTCTAAATCTAAAATCGTATATTGTTCCGTATTAATTATTTTTGCGCCGTAGCGGCAAATGGTAACAATATTAGCAGAATCAATGATTGTATCGACCTGTTCTTTAATTGGGATATCGTACTCAGATAATGGTTCTTTAGTTTGAATTCTTCGCTCAACTTGTTCACAGCGCTTTATCGCTTGTTCAAATGCGTCTTGTTCTGAAACATTTGAGCCAGATAAAATGTTAATCGATTCTTTTTGCGCACCAATGCGTATATTGAATTGTCGATTTACCCAGTATTGGTAATATTTCATAAAGCCTCAAAAAATTTTTATTGGTGTAATGGGGAAAGGCTATCTATTGACTAAAATTTTATATTTGCCACAATAAACAACAATTTAATGCAAGATATAATCATTTTTTATACATAAATCAAGTGGTTTAATCAGTACCTCAAAACTTTTACATTACACTTATGTGCTTTAGCTTTATGTATATGTTAAAGCCGCCCATGATAAATGAGTTAGTCTACGTCAATCCTCAAACAAGTTGGTCGCTCAATATTGCCATGTTCTTATATGTAGTGACTGTCTGCTGTAAATATTTTGGCGGATTTCAGTTTAATCAAAAGTATTTTCCTTATTGGTCACTAGCGTTACTGGTATTAGTCATTTATTGTTATGTTGCTGGATTTATTGAATTAGTTGCTATTGCCTGCGTTGGTTTTTTACTGTTGAACTGTGTGATTTTACAACAAGTCAATAATTATGTTGTAAAGTGGATTGTGGGGAGTTTGGCAGTTATTATCTTATTAATGTTGGGCTTTCATATGCTACCTGGATTTAATAACCAGCCAATTATTCAGCAGCAAATCATTAAAGGCAACTCTACACCTTTTAATTTAACGATCAATTTTGATAAGTCGTTAGGTGGATTGATATTCTTTTTAACCTTCATCCCAAAATTTAAGTTACCTAATTTCACAACTTTAAAACACAGTGCCATATTGTTAATTGGTATGCTGATTACCGTTTTGGGATTTGCCAGTCAAAATGAATTAGTTGCTTATAATCAAACCTATTTTTTTAAATTAAACTTTCTTATTTTATTTTTTTTGATACAGCTTTTTTCTACCTGTCTGGTTGAAGAAGTCTTTTTTAGGGGATTCATTCAAGCACGCCTTTATCAGTTATTTAACCCTAACCGACAAAATTTTTATTTTATACCATTATTGGTCACAGCCAGCTTGTTTGCTTTAGTTCATTTTTCGGGTGGAAGTATTTATATGCTTGGTGCTTTATTAGCAGGTTTAGGTTACGGTTTAATTTATCAAGTAAGCCGTCATATTGAATTTACTATTTTGGCACATGTCATATTGAACTTGACGCATTTGCTATTATTTACTTATCCACGATTAAACTAATCGTTATTGTTAGAAATTCAAATTAAAGGGTAAAGCGGACAGTATTTTTCTTGATAATAAAATCAACGAGCCTAATCCAAGTATAAAAGGGATACCAAAGTCAAATAGAAACCAGCGTATTAATTGACTACGCTGATGTTGCCAAAATCCTTCTTCAAACTGTTTAAGTGCATGTTCCATAAATACTGACTTGACTTGCATTTCGTTAATTAAATTTTCAAACTGATTTAAAATTGCGGTATAGTGCTGTTGATCAACTAATCGTTGGATATCGATCAATTTTTTTCGAAAAGTTGTATATTGATCGCAATGGCTTTTCCACCAAGAAAATAATGTAGATTGTCGCTTATCATGCACATTGGGTTCAAAAATTGGTGATGCAGCTTGCACCGCAACCTTGGCTTGAGGAATTTTTAAACCGGTTAATCTCAGTTGATTTTCTTTCAAGTTATCCCAAACCGCCCAATTAAAATGTATAAAAAAATATAATAAAGTTAAAGATAAGAAATAATAGATATGCAAGATTTGAATATTTTCAAATTTAATGCCGGCCAGTGTGATTTGATTTCCACTAATATTGGCAGAACCAATGGTTAAAATAATACCAATGATTGCTGTGATTAACAGATTTCGTCTTATTCGTTGGGTATTTGTGTCGAGTGGCTCTAAATTAGGTTTTAATAACAGGCTATCAAAATCCATGATAATTCCTTAAATTTACCAGTGCAGGTTAGCATACACTGTTGTTGAAGAGGTTAGAATTGGGTTAAACGGATATCATATCGATTGAGAGACTTTTTGGCTACAGTAATTACCTAAGCATTCTAACATTTAGTGCGCACTTGATTTAGCATCAGTTGATTCAAGCAACATCAATAAACACCCGAAATTTTCTGTGTCCTTATTGACTATACTAACAATAAGTGTACAAAATAATAACCTATCAAAAAATGCCTTAGAGGCTCTACTATGTTATTTGAATTTGTCTGATGATCTTATTAATTGTCTATATTCTGGTTGCGATACTATTTTCTTTTGCATGTTCTATTTTTGAGGCGGTTTTACTGAGTATTAATAATGCACATATTGCTATATTAGAAAAAAAACAGGACAAAACCGGCGCTCTGTTGAAAGATTTGAAAAAAGACATCAGCAAACCGTTAGCTGCAATACTCACTCTAAATACCATTGCGCACACTATTGGTGCCGCTGGTGCCGGTGCTCAAGCGGCTGCGGTATTTGGTAATGCCTACGTAGGCGTTGCATCTGCGGTGTTAACTTTATTGATTTTGGTGTTTTCTGAAATCATTCCTAAAACATTAGGGGCAACCTATTGGCGGCAATTAGCACCAATAACGGCTTTTTCCCTTAAGTATATGATTATCGTTTTATATCCCTTTGTTAAAATGTCTGAAATGATTACTGGGCGTTTGTCAGATGGACCGACACTTAACGGATTTAGTCGAGAAGAATTTGCCGCTATGGCAGAGCTCAGTTCGCAAGATGGATTGTTACTTAAACAAGAGTCAATATTTTTAAAAAATCTGCTAAAACTCAAGGGGTTATCGATAAAAGATGCCATGACACCAAGAACGGTGGTTTTTTCGCTGCCGCAAACGTTAACTGTAGAAGCATATTTTCATAAATATAATAAAGTCTCGTTTACTCGTATTCCGGTATTTGATGGTGATCATGAAAATATTACCGGTTATGTTTTTCGAAGTGACTTATTATTGGCGCAGGCTAGAAATAATTCCAAAATACCTTTAGAAAATTATCGACACCCGCTTCCCGCATTATTAGCAAGTATGTCACTTAGACATGCATTAAATGAGATGCTCGCTAAAAGAGTACATATGTTATTGGTTGTTAATGAGTATGGTGGTGTTGAAGGTATTATTACGCTCGAAGATGTCATGGAAACGATGCTTGGCTTTGAAATTGTTGATGAAAAAGATCAAGCGATAGATATGCAAAAAGAAGCCAAGAAGAAATGGAAACGTAAGCAAAATGATCAAAGCAACAACTAATCTTGTGGCTTTGATCTGTGTGCTATTTAAATTTTTCCACTAACAACAATAGTTGTTGGTAAATTATGTTTCTCAGATGTTGAATTTAATTGATTCGTTATTTTTGATTTTGCCAGCTCTTGTTTTGTATGAGTATTATTATCGCTAAATTGACGCATATAGTTAACCGTATCCATCGCTAAAAAATCTTTAGAAAAGTTAACAATACTTTTACCATTACATTTTAATTTATTCACAATAATTCGCTGTACATTTCTTTCAAATGGAACTGACATAAAGTCTTTAACGGCTCGACGGTAGTGTGACATCTGATTGTTTGCGGCATAGACACAAATTTTAGTTTCCAGTTTATTATCGCTGGCAACAAATCGAAGTTCATTGGCAAATGTGGTTGTCGAAAACAGGGTTGTTGTTGATATAATCGTGCTAAATAACACAGACTTGAATAACTTCATGTTCTAAACCTCGCTAACTAAAAACTTTATTTAATTCAATTCAAAATGTGATAGACATGGTTAGCCTAGCAATAAAATGATTATTTCAGTTATTGAATAATTATTTAAAACGGTGAAGTGAATGCTTTTTCAGTTAATTAATTGTGTCTGTTAATATAATTTTACAGTTATTCAAAGTTGGTCATAATCTATTGGTATGAATGAGTTTTAAAATAGTTGACTTTATATTGATTGAATATTGATTGATTGTTGATTGAACGCTGTGTAATAAGCGACAGTATATTCATTTTAATGATTATCGACAGGTTTAATATAAGCCATTTTTTCTTTTTGAATATTATAAGCGCGTTGTAAGCAATCAGTATGTGAAGAGAACATGTCAGGAATAATTGCATTGTCATGCATTAAACGCTGCTCAAGATTTTGCTCAGATTCTATTTGACCATTATGTAAGATGTGGGCGATATTAATGTCGCTATGTCTAATCAAGTAATAGCCAATTAATAAGCTACGGTGACAGTGCGAAGGATCTTTTTCTGCGCACATTAACGCAATATTAAATCCTTTTGTTAAACCATTTTTTAATCGCTCGATCCCTTGGTTAAACTTTGCTGATTGCATCAGTCGATCAAATTGAACTTGATAGTGCTCATTATAATGCTGACTATCTTTCGAACGAGGTCCGAGTAATTCACCAAAATCAACATACTTAATCTGATGATTGTTTAAATGCTGTTTGATATGGTGCTGGTGATAATCACTAAAGGCTTTGCTAAATGGAACAGAGCGAACATCAATTACAATATTAATAGCATATTTTTTTAGTTGTTCGATAAAAATGTTAATTGGCTTGGTTGCATAACCAATAGTGTAAATCGTTGATGACATTTATCGAACTACCGCGGCAGACTTAACCTGAGCCCAGACCACAGAGCCTTGTTTCAAATTTAATTGATGTAAAGATTTTTTGGTAATTCTAGCAATAAAATATTCGATTCGGCATTTTAAGCGAACCAGCACCATTGAAATATCGTGATCAGCTTTAATGTCAACAATTTCTACCTGGAATCGATTTAATATGCTGCTATCTTGGTGTTCACTCAATGCCAGACTGATATCTTTGGCCAAGATTCTCACTCTTACTGTTTTCGCTATTTCATCGCCGCCATCTTTTACCCAAAGTTTACCGCAGCCAAAATTGATTTGTATCAAGTGAAACTCTTCATCACGATTAATGACGGTGCCCTGTAATATCACGCCAATATCATCGTCAAAGCTATTAGGCAAATCGATTCTAGAAAATACCTCTTTGACTGTTCCCTGAGCGATGACTTTACCTTGATCTAAAACAAATACCTGATCAGCAAGTCTTGATACTTCGTTAATGGAATGGCTGACATAAATGATAGGAATAGCAAAGTTGGATTTGAGTTGTTCAAGGTATGGAATAATTGCTTGTTTTCTAATTCTATCCAGTGAAGCTAACGGTTCATCCAAAATAAGCAATTCGGGTTGAATCAATAAAGCTCTGGCAATGGCCACTCGCTGAGTTTCACCACCTGAAAGTTGATGAGGGTATTGATCTAAAATTGATTCAATGCCCATAATTTGAATGATTTTTTGTTCATCACTGGTTGAATATTGCTTTGGTGCTCTTTTGCTAGCATAGTTTAAATTACCGCGTGCAGTGAGGTGCTCAAATAGTAATGAATCTTGAAAAACATACCCTAGTGGTCGTTGATGAGTTGGTCTAAATGTTGATTCGTCTTGCCATACCGAATGATTAATAATTATTTTTGCGGAATTTGGCTTTTCAAGTCCTGCAATACAGCGTAATAAAGTTGTTTTGCCCGAACCTGAATGTCCAAAAATTGCGGTTACACCACTGCCTGGAAACTCTAAATTCACATCTAATATAAAAGGATTAGATTGATTTTGAATGCTACTGGATTTTTGATATTGGTGTTGAACACGCACATGAGTATTACCCTGAGGTGACGGCTGAGTTAATTCGTTCATATCAACTTCCAATAACACTTTTATTCATTGTCTGTTTACGTTGCAGCCAATAAAGCATCAGCAAAACAGTAAAGGAAAATATCAGCATAATTAAAGAAAGCTGATGGGCTTTGGCATAATTTAAAGTCTCGACGTGATCATAAATCTGAACCGATACAACGCGGGTTTCATCTGGAATATTTCCGCCAATCATTAATACCAGTCCAAATTCACCGACCGTATGAGCAAAACCCAGAATAGCTGCGGTAATAAAGCCTGATTTGGCTAATGGTAATACTACCGTGAAGAAACTCTCAATAGGACCTGCTCTCAACGTTGCGGCAACTTCGATGGGCTTGTTACCCAAGGCTTCAATCGCATTTTGAATAGGTTGTACAACAAATGGGAGAGAGTAAATAATTGATCCAATAACCAATCCCCAAAAAGTAAAAGGTAATAAACCCAACCCAAGACTTTGGGTGAATTGCCCAAAAATACCTTGCGGTCCCATGGCGACAAGCAGATAAAAACCAATAACGGTTGGTGGTAACACCAAAGGTAATGCCGTGATTGCCCCCACCGGTGTTTTTAACCACGAGCGAGTCTTCGCTAACCACCAGGCAAGAGGTGTTCCCAAAATTAATAAAATAATGGTGACGGTAGTAGCCAAGCGAAGTGTTAACCAAATGGTGGCTAAATCTGCCTCAGTTAATAGCATCATGATGATTCGACTCCTGCTGAACACGCAAATAACCATAATCAGTGATGATTTGTTGTGCTTGTTCGCTTTGTAAGAATGTCAACATCGCCTGTGCCGCCTGATTATGCTTCGCGCGTTTTAATAAAACGAGATCTTGTTTTATTGGTGCGTGCAATTCGGTCGGAATTGGCCACACTGAACCATGTGTCAAATGACCCTTATACCAAACTTGGGAAAGTGAAATAAATCCGAGGTCGGCATTGCGGCTACTGACAAACTGAAAGGTTTGCGCAATATTTTCGCCATAAATTAATCGTGATTTAACCGTAGAATAAAGTTTTAAGTGATTTAAAACCTCGATAGCGGCTGCACCATATGGCGCAATATCAGGGTTTGCAACTGCAATTTTATTTAGCGTGCTCTTGCTGAGCGATTGGGCACGTATCTTTTGTTGCTGTGGATAATTCGACCAGAGTGCTAATCGGCCTATTGCATAAGTTTGGCGAGTGTTGTTTACGATTCGTTGCTGTTGTTCAAGTGCCAATGGTTTGGCTTGGTCGGCCGATAAAAAAATATCAAAAGGTGCGCCATGAATAATCTGCGCGTAGATTTTCCCAGAAGATGCGTAAGAAAGTTTTGCTTGATGGGGAGTTTGATGCATAAATTGACTGACAATAGCTTGCATGGGTTTTGCAAAGTTTGATGCAACAGCAATATTAACTGTTTCTGCCCTCAAACTGTGGCTGCCAACACCTAATAAAAAGCTAAAAAATATCAGTGTTACTTTCATCGAATAGTGCGAATGTTACCGTTAAAAAGTAGGGGTTACTCCCGCCAATGTGAGAAGATTATATATTGCTTTGCGCGAAACAGCTACGCCTGGTTTGGTTTTTAAATTTTTTGCTGAGATAATTGAATATGTAATGAAAACAAAGTGATTGATATTTTGTTGGTAAAATAACACACATTAATTAATTTTATATTAAAAGTGTGATTTGTGCTGCAATGTTGAATAATTAACGTTATTCTGTTCAAAAAATCTAATGATTGTGTCGGTAAAAAATTAACAAACCGTTACATTCTAAATTTAAAATCCTATTGGCTTATTCGTACGCTTTTTCAATAGGTCATAAAGCTGCATTAATAAGCGAGTCGATTAATATTCGATCATTGAATGAATTATTGACTTGATCGTTATTTAAGATGTCGCTAAATTCGAATAAGAAATTTAAGCTTGTATTGCGCTAAATCGCGCTATTGAAGATTACCATTGGCTTTTGGTACGAATGTTATGCTGGGATATATTCGAAAGAATCTGATTTGAGTTGAAAAAACAGACTTAAATAAAATATTGAAACGAGAAAAACTTGGTTGTCCATTATGGGAATGATCCGCTCTAAAATTTTTTTTAATTATTTTAAATTTCGTAAGCAACGTCAGCATTTTACGCGCCAACTTCATGCTACTTTTACTCAAAGATTAGTTCGCTTGATGGCGTTGATGTTTTTTTTAGTGTTTATGCATACCTTTGCAATGGTTTATTTTGAAGATATGAAGTTCGGCGATGGACTCTGGTTAACCGTTACCACCTTAAATACTGTCGGCTATGGTGATTTTTCTAGTGCTACAACGGCTGGGCGCTGGAGTACTTTTATCTTTTTGTATTTATTTGGTATTTCGTTATTAGGATTAATTTTTGGTGAATACATTGAATATCGGTACAATCGACGTGAGTTGAAACTATTTGGTCAGTGGAGTTGGAAAAACATGAATGAGCATATTTTAATAATTAATACCCCCAATTCGGATCCTGATGGATATTTAACCAAACTGATTAATGAAATTAGAAAAACACCTGAATTGGAAAATCTATGTATTCAGATTATTACACGTAAGTACCAAAAAGGTTTGCCCCATAATATTACCAAGCTAGATGTTGTGCATACTACTGGGCGATCAGAAGATTCCGAAATTTTATTAAAAGCCAATGTCGATAAGGCTAAGTACATTTTAATTATTGCGCGAGACTCAAGTGATAGTCTGTCTGACTCTTTGACATTTGATATTTTAAGTCGAATTAAAGATATTGGTTCGCAGGCAATTATTGCCGCAGAAGTTGTACGTGATGAAAATAGAGAGCGATTACGACGAATCGGTGCACATGCCGTTGTCAGACCTGTACGTGCTTATCCTGAACTAATCATTCGCGCCGCTACTTCACCGGGTACCGAAGAAGTTCTGGAAAATTTATTTAGCCATAGTGGTGCGCATATGTACCGAATCAATATTGAGTTTTCTGCTGTTCAATGGAAAGCACTAGTGATGAATGTGTTAGAAAATGACGCAGGTTTACCTGTTGCTTATATGAACAATGAAGGAAAAATTAAAGTCAATCCGAAACCCGATGAGTTGTGTAGTGGCAAAAGTGTGATTACTATGGTTTATGAAAAACAAAATAAAAATCAAATTGCTGAAAAAATAAGAACCTGTTTGGTTTAACAGCTGTGTCTTATTTTATGATTAGCATAAGCGTATTATTACTATTAATAGAGTGACAAATCAGGATATTCATAATGTACTTAAAAAAAATATTGATGGTGTTTGGGTTGTTGTTGGTGCTCGGCGGTTGTGAAAGCGTCAAATTAAAAACATTGGAGCAACTGGGCTATGAAAAGCGAGATATTTTAACGGGAAGAATTGAAAAAGCAAAAGATTCGCAAGAAGAAGCCAAAGAGCAATTTGCCTCAGCATTGGAAGAGTTTCAGAGTGTGGTAAAGTTTGATGGCGGTGAACTGGAAGCAGTTTATAATCGATTAAACGAACAGTTTAAAAAGAGTCAACAAAGCGCACAGGCCGTTTCTGACAGGATTGACAGTGTTGAATATGTTGCTGAAAAGCTATTTGATGAATGGCAAACTGAGTTATCCCAGTACTCGAGTGCCAGTTTAAAACAAAAAAGTCAACTTAAGTTGAATCAAACCAAAAAGCGCTATGCAGCCTTGATAAAGACAATGAAAAAAGTTGAGAAAAAAATGCAGCCGGTGCTAGCGGTATTTCAGGATCAAGTCTTATATTTAAAGCACAATTTAAATGCGCGGGCAATAGATGCAATCAAAGAGGAACTTTCGGGTATCAAAAAAGATGTATCTGTATTGATTAAACAGATGAACCAATCAATTAGTGAATCTAATCAATTTATAAAACAGATGGAAAATTAATTGTTAACACGCCGAAAGAAATGATGATTTGATACAGCAAAATGTTAGATTAAAACTAGGGTAAAATAAATAGTTAATTCCAGATATTGAATCAAAATTAAAAATAACTATAAAAATTTAGGGGATATTGATACAAATCAAATTCAAATAGTAAATGAAAAATATACTTATTGAGATTAATTTTAAAAAAACATTTCATTCATTTACTTGGTAGTTGATTTTTATCAATAATTTTATTTTTATATAGATTACCAGCGTTTTATTTATAAAGGTCAGTCAGATGTTTCAGCGTGCAGTAACCTTATATCAGGATGATACTCATCATTGTCTTTCATTTATTGATTTAGTCAAAGGTGAGGGTATTCAATCCAATCAATTTATGATTCTCGATAGTGAACGGGCGGCCTTAATTGATCCCGGTGGAGATTTGACCTTCGCTCCGTTAACTGTAGAAATAGCCAGGCATTCATCCATTGATAATGTGGATTATATTCTTGCCTCACATCAAGATCCTGACATTATAGCCAGCTTGCCCAAATGGCTAATGAAAACACCCGCTAAAATTATCACTTCAAAATTATGGTCACGTTTTTTGCCACACTTAGTGCCTGGATATTTAAGTGATCAAAAAGGGATGTCAATGTCAGAAAGGATTATCGGCTTACCTGATCGCGGCGGACCCATTAAGTTGGGGCGAAGTGAGATTATTGCGATTCCAGCACACTTTTTACATTCGGTCGGTAATTTTCAGTTTTTTGATGTAAAAAGTCGTATTTTATTTTCGGGAGATATGGGGGCGTCATTGGTTGAAGGTGATGAGGCAATGAGGCCTGTTACTGATTTTGAAGCGCATATTCCCACCATGAAAGGCTTTCACAAACGATATATGACTGCAAATAAAGCTTGTCGATTATGGGCGAATATGGTCAAGACACTGAATGTATCGATGATAGTACCACAGCATGGCAAACCATTTGCTGGTAAGCAAATTGGTGAATTTCTGGCTTGGATTAGTGAGCTTCAGTGTGGGGTTGATCTCATTGATGAAAATTTCTATATGCCAGAAGTTTCAGCATTTGAATATATTGCCTAAAGTAACATTATTAAAACCAACTTATTATGCTCAAAACTTGTGCTGTATATAAGCAGAACAAGTCTGACTACGCTTCCCAATTGAACAAATATCGCCTATCGAAACGTGTTATAATTGGGGTTTTCCTTAAACAAGAAGAGTGGTAATGAGTAATCAATATAACACACACGAATTAAAAGCCAGCTACGGCGTTGGTCGAAACATGGGTATGCAGTTGTTGAATCAATCTTTTGATGGTTTAGCAATAGATGCTGTAGCCAAAGGTTTAATCGATGCTTTTAATCAAGCTGAAAGCCTAGTTAGCGAAAATGAATTAAATGAGTCTTTTCAGCATATTACCAAAATTATGCAAGCAAAACAGGCTGAACTTTCACAAGGTGTTATTGAAGAAGGTAAACGCTTTTTATCCGAAAACTCAAAAAAAGATGGTGTCACTGTAACTGAGTCAGGATTGCAATATGAAGTGATTACCGCAGGAGAAGGGGAAAAACCAACTGCTTCTTCACGTGTACAAACTCACTATCACGGTACATTAATTGATGGTACGGTATTTGATAGTTCTTATGAACGTGGTCAACCTGCAGAATTTGCAGTTAATGGTGTGATTGCTGGTTGGACGGAAGCGCTACAATTGATGAATGTGGGTGCAAAGTGGCGATTAACGATTCCTTATGAATTAGCTTATGGTGAAAGAGGTGCTGGTAATGCGATCGGTCCCTACTCAACATTAGTTTTTGATGTGGAATTATTAGCTATTCTTGATTAATTGCTATTTAACCTCAACTTATTTTTAGATTCAAGCACCGCCTTTTAATTGATATTTTATCAACCATAAAAGGGGGTGACTCATAGGAGGGATTATTTACTCTCTATGTTTAATCCCGCAACTTTATTAAACAAATCATCATAGTCACGCTTTTTTTAATAGCTAAAGCATCGATAATAATTATTAAGTTGTTAATTCGATAGTGCTGTATGTGATCACTGTTGAATCTTTCAATCATAGTGTGGTGCTATTCCCTGATTAACTTAAGCTTTTCCTTTATTGCTTTAATAAGATATTGACTATAATTATTTTACTTGAATGATTAAGCTTTTCACTGATTCTTCTGTAGAGAAATATTACTTCAGTCATCACTAAGTTTAAAAAGTACCATCGAGTTTAAATAGATAGGTAGTCGCCCCTGAAAAAAGCCTAACCTTCTGATATTTAACAAATAATCTCTAATCAAGAACCCCTTTTTCGACCAAAAATGTTAGAATAACTCTCAACTTTTTGGT
>NZ_JBFDAH010000039.1:0-23249 GCF_040719265.1 Aliikangiella maris
TAGAACTACTGGAATTTCCCATTCGGAATATTTCTTCGGGTATTAAATAAAACTCTTTTGGAAACATAATTTTACTCCTTTTTTGGTTCGTAGTTATTTTGAGTTAACGCCTGGCTCTGGGGCTGCATGGAGCGCAGCGTAATGCAGTCCCTAGCAGCCGCTTGTTAAGTTCATACCGCGACATTATAACCAGCAGCCTTGAGTTCTTTGATTATTGCGTATCCGCTTTCTTCGACGCTATTTGTGAATGATTTATATACCAAACCATTTACATCGCTAGGTAACGACACTGCACCCGTATGTAGGCAGCAAACCCTCGAACGGCCAAGCTTTCCAACAAAGTAGCCAAATTCAAATATCACATTTGGTCTTGCCCGAAATTCTAATTTTCTCTCGCCTTCCGGCAACTCTGCCTCAGCGGACAAATAGGCAACCTCATCAGGAGTTAGTAAAATGAATGCATATCCCACGTCACTGTGTTTCTCGAATTTTTCGATGATGGTTTTTCCTTCATCTGCTTGCCTATGAAGGACAACCGGCTCAAGACCTAATTCCGTAAGAAATATCTCCAATTCATGCTTAGCTTTCTCATTGTGCCCGTGTACAACAAATACCTTGTTTGATCTAGGAACACCTTCAGCGCTAACTTCTATTGCGCCTATCTCGGGTAGTACTTCATCAGCAATACTAGCTCGAGCTGCCTTTAATGCACTTAGGATCAAGGTTTTAGCATTTGAGAATTTTTCTTGGCCATTGCCTAATACTCTGATTCCAAGACCCCGCTCTAGGGTTTGAGCGGGGACAGAGCCTTCTCCAAACTTTGCATTAATGAATGTCTTGGCTCTAGATTGCCAAACTATCCACTCCTCAGAGTATGCATTTGGGTATCCATACTCCGAAACTCCTGAGCAAAAATTTTTAAAGGTAAAGGCTTCACCTTGTTCAATTAATTCATCGATTACTTTTGATGTTTTGCTCATAACTTCCCTTTGAACTTAACGCTCAAATAAATAGAACCTTTTTCTTGTTTCTATTTTCATTTTCTTGTTAGCACCTTATAGCAGCAAATCCATTGTAGGAGAAATATAAATTGGTTTATGTTGTGGAACCACATAATATTTCCATGGGTCATCTGGCACTATCGACTCAATAGAATATGAATTTAGTTGAATTAACCCTAAATTTTTAAACAATCTAACAAATACCAAACTCAAAAAAAACATCGAGAAAATAGCAGAGATTACCGAAGCTAGGCTATGCGTTGAAGAAAGCTCACAGTGAAAACAGTTATAGGTAAAAGATGAACCCATTGCAAATACGAACAGAAGTAATCCCATCACTGCTAAGGCTATTGTTTTCTTCATATCAATCAAACTCCCTTTTATTCTTCAGTGTGNTCACTGCTAAGGCTATTGTTTTCTTCATATCAATCAAACTCCCTTTTATTCTTCAGTGTGCTAACGCCCAGGTAAGCTGGCCGTAATGCGAGACGGCTTTTGTGGTAGAGTGTAACGGCACCACAAAAGGCGAAACGTGTTACGGGTCAGCTTGACCGACTTGTTATGTGATTTCACTATTATTACGCATGATATTTGTGTTTTTCTCCATTTCCTTTTTTCCTTTTTCTGTATTCATATGAACGTCTAACGCTTCTTTAAAATACAAGCATGTATTTTCGTCTATTGGGGATTTATTAGAATACTTACTGATTGCATATGACTTATATTTTGATTTACTAACTAATGATATAAAATCTGGAAATGCTATTTCGAACTCTTTAACTGATTTTAGATATTTATTTCTTACTGATACAGGACATCTATTTGGCATCATTTCTAGTGCTTCATAAAATCGAGATACTAGTTTTCTTTGCTTTTTCTCTATAGCATTAATTTCACCAGAATTAGCTAGAGAAGAAAATAAAGCTAATACGATTACCCCTATGATCATTTTCATTGATATTTCCTTATGACACATAACAGCTGATTGAATGCAGTAAATCTCGTTAATCTTCAAGCGAGCTTTTACTGATTTCAAGTTATCTTTAATATCAATATTTTACAGTGGAGAAGATAATTTTCAAGCGTTATTACTCCGCTTTACTGCATATAAATACAGGCGTCATTTGTGTTTATTTTTTAAATCAACCACTTACCAATTACAAAGCGTAGTAAACACAAACCCTTGATAAAAAGCTACTTATGCGAGTAGTATATATTTAAGGCAATTCAAGGAGAGAATATAGTGAAAGAGCCACACAAACCTAGGTTTATGACACAAGTTAGAGCCATCATTCGAACACTCAACTATTCGCTTTATACCGAAAGAAATTATGTTTACTGGATTAAGCAGTTTATTCATTATCATCAATTACGACACCCTATAGAAATGAGTGATAATGCGGTCAACAGTTTTCTTACTTATTTACCCGTTATTTTGAAAGCTAGCGTTAAATACAACCATTCATTCTTGGTGAATGGTTTTTCACTTTGCTTATTTTTTTAATATGCAAAAAGACAATTGATGCTAAAAAAAACTCGAATAATTTAACGATATTAAAAAGACAATTCATATCAATTCTATCAATAGTTGCCAGCTTCAAATTTGATATACTCAAGTATTGATATACTCGAGTATTGATATAACAGGCATCGATATAACAGGTAGTCGCCATACAAGACATAGATGAACTAAACAGTATTACTCTCGACTTAATTCAACAGGCAACTAACTAACTTGATCTTGCTTGAACAAACGCTCTAAATCTGAGCGTCCTTTACGTCCAATTTCAATGAGCTTTTCTAAATCATCACGGTGTTCATAAGAATGCTCCAGCATGGCGTTATCGTGAGATTCAAATTCATCCGCTTTTCTAAGTGCCTCCCCCATACTAAAACCGAGCGCATGTAGGGTTGAACTGGCTGCTTCAACACTGCCTTTAAACACTTCGCGAATAACCTGATGTGCGCCAATAGAACGTAATGCCCAGTAACTGGCTCGATTACGTGCACGAGCAATAATTTTAATGTGTGGATAATGCTTGACTAACATACGTGTAATATTTTCGGTGACTTCTGTGCGGTCAGTTGCGACCAAAGCCACTTTTACTTTATCAATTCCGGCGGCTTGCAATACTTCCAAACGCCCTGCTTCACCAAAATACACTTTGTTGCCAAACTGTTTAACAAAGTCTATATGCGCGGCATCTTTATCTAATGCAGTAAAAGGAATTGAGTTAGCCGCTAAAATTCGACCTGTCGCTTGCCCAAAACGACCAAACCCTAAAATTAACACCTCGGGTGTTTCATCGATTTCTGGTGTTGCTGTATCAACTTTATTGTTATCTTCAACACGAAACATTAACCCTATTAAACCAACTAGCGGTGTCGTTAATGCCATTGATAATCCGACTACCAAATTAACCTGCTGAGCCAGCTCAGAACTTAATGAACCAGTTAATTCGGCTTGAGACATCACAACAAAAGCAAACTCTCCGCCTTGACTTAGCATAAAAGCAACAGGTAAACCTTGCCGCCAATCGATTCCTATCCATTTGAACAACCCGCCAATAATCAAACTTTTTACGCCCATAAGGAGAAGCGCATAACCGAGTAAAACCACAGGGTTTTGTAAAAATAATTGGAGATCAAGGGTCATTCCAATCGAGATAAAAAATAATCCCAAAGTAAGTCCTTTAAATGGCTCAATATCACTTTCAAGTTGATGTCTGAAGCTTGAGTTAGCCAGCATAATACCCGCCACAAATGCCCCCATCCCCATCGAAAGCCCTGCCGCATACATTAAAAATGCTGCGCCAGCGACAATCAATAAACTGGAAGCAGTCATACTTTCACGGCTACCATAACGCGCAACCATTTTGAGCAACGGATTAATCATAAATCGGCCAACGAATAACAAAGCGACCGTGGCAATAACACCATACCACCAGGGTTTACTCAAACTCACGGGGCTTGTTGCCATTGACTCAACCAGCAATAATACCGGAATAACGGCCAAATCCTGCATCAATAAGATGGCAAACCCTCGGCGACCACAGCGCGATGCCAAAATGCCTCGCTCAGACATGAGTTGTATCGCAAATGCTGTTGATGACAAGGCAAGAGCTAAACCAATAATAATGGCATAATTCATCATTGGATGAAAAGCATACACCACAATACCAACAATTAACGCAGATAGTCCAATTTGGGTGATACCCAATCCTGCAATATGCTGTTTCATTGACCACAGCTTATCGGGGCTGAGTTCCAGACCAATGACAAAGAGCAATAACACCACACCAATTTCGGAAAAATGCAAAATATCCTGTGGATTTGAAACCAAATCGATACCTGCTGGGCCAATGACGATGCCCGCCACCAGATACCCCAAAATCGCGCCTAACTTAAGTCTGCGAAACAGCGGTACTGCAAAGACAGCTGCAATTAAAAAGAAAAGTAAAACACCAAATGGACCTTGTATGTCCATGATTTTCCCCTTAAGAAGAGTTCAACCATGCGCTCACTCTGCAAAGTTGCTTATTTAAACTGATTTAAACCTATCGGTATCGATTATTTTCGAATATTTAGGCTTGTACTATACTCTTAATTGACAATTTGGGTTAGAGGTCAACGAGTGCAATTACAATATTCCCCAGTCAAGTATTTATCCATTGTCGAACGCGCAGACAATCTACAGATATTTGGTTATTTCCTATTATTGGGGATTTTTATACTATTCTTATTTGTCGGTAGTTTACAGGCAAAGGATAACAGCGAAATTACGCCCCATCACTCTATTCGCTTAGATAGTGATCCAATTAAACTCATTGAGCAATCAGAACAACAACTGCAACAACCACAAAAAGATATTGAGCGTATCAATACCTTGAATAGTCTCATTATGGCCAAGTTAGAGCTTTCACCCGATATCAACTTAACCCAACCAATTAACCAGGCAATCACCCTGTCAAGCAAATTGGAACTCGCCGAATTTCAATGTCATTTTAAACTGGTGAAATATCGGGTTCTCTCTTCAAATAATGCACTTGACGAAGATAATAATTTAATTGCCGATATTGTTGATTGCGCAAAGCGCTACGAAGCAACCTATATTGAAGTCCTTTACCTGTTATTTTACGCCGATAGCCTCATTGCTCAAAGAAATTACTCTCAAGCGGCTGAATTATACATTAAAGCTTTCACGGTTGCTGAGACAATCGATTTAGTTCGATATAAGCGCATTATTCTGATGCGTATGGCACATATGAATAATAATATGAATAACATTGAAGAAGCACATGCCAATGTGGAGCGTGCAATTGCTACTTTGACCGGTAAAAATCAATTTCATGATCTGTCGCTAATTTATATGAGCAAAGCTTATTTTTATGAAAGTGAAAGAAAATTTGATAGTGCTGAAAAATATTATAAAGAGGCTTTAACACTGGCAACAGCCTACAAAAATATTAAAAACATGCATTATTTAAAAGGCAAAATTGCCTATATGGATGAATTAAAAGGTAACATCGAAGCGGCACTTAAAACCTACTTAGAACTTTATCAGGAAGCGTTCGATAAAAACTACATCGATAGACAAGTTTTGGCCGGAATTGCAATTGCCAATATTTATTACAAACAAAGAAAATATGAACAAGCTTTAACACTGATTAACGAAATTGAAGAAAAAGCTTTTAAAATCGAAGATCAGTACTCCATTTCCCAAATATACAAAGCGAAATCTAATATTTTTGAAAAAAAAGTCGAGTGGAAAAAAGCTTACTTTCAGTTAAAGGAATGGATACAAATTCAGCATGAAATTTATCAAAACAGTTCCGAAAAAGACTTAAATCAACTACTTTATGCATTTGAAATTTCGCGACAGGAAAATGAAAACACATTGCTCAAACAAAAAGAAGAATCACAGGCAATTGAAATAAAACAACACAAAACACAACAACACCTTTTTTTAGCCATGATTAGCCTATTTATTTTATCGGTAATCTATCTGCTACATCATGCAGTTCAACAACGGAAAGTACAGAAAAAGCTGGCTAAACTGGCGCTCACTGACGAGCTGACAGGCAGTTCAAACCGCAGAGATGTATTACAAAAACTAGAAGATGAAATCAGTCGAGCACAACGCTACCAACACTCACTCACTATCGCGATTATTGATTTAGATTATTTTAAAAAAATAAATGATAATTTTGGTCATGAAACGGGGGATAAAGTACTCATTGCTTTTGCAAAAATTTGCAAGCAAAACTTACGCGCATCCGACTTAATGGGGCGAGTTGGTGGCGAAGAATGGCTACTGGCTTTTCCACATACCACCATTCATGAAACCGTAGACATTATTAGTCGAATTCAAGCTGACTTTCGCGAAAAAACCATACCGCCAATTGACTATCCGCTAACCTTTAGTGTCGGAGTCACTAACTATCATGATAACGCCGCCACAATAACAGCCATGACTAAAAATGCTGATGAAGCATTATATGAAGCAAAAAACTCGGGAAGAAATAAAATTGTTGTGTCAGCAAAAAGCCATCACTTACAGATTAATGTCGCTTAATATTTTAACTCAGTAGCGCTTCATTCAGCAGTACTCGTTGTTCAACAGTACTCGTTGTTCAACAGTACACTATGTTCAGTAGCACTCGACATTCAACAATACACTTTATTCTTCTTTTTTGTAAACTAATCCGGGATTACAGCGTATCATGGTCAAAGGTTTTGAATCTCGTGTAAGAGATTCTGATGCTCCCAAGAATAAGTAACCACCAGGCTTTAAGCAGTCAATCAATCCGTTAATAACTTTAGTTTTATTTTCGCCAGAAAAATAAATTAAAACATTACGGCAAAATATTACATCAAACTTGCCCACACCGTAAGGCGTACTGAGCAAGTTTAATGGTCGAAAGTTAACTTTATTACGGAGCTTGCTATTAACCTGCCAATCGCCATTATCTAGTGGCGTAAAAAATCGCATTAGTTTATCTCGAGGCATTCCCCGATTTAATTCTATTTGCTGATATACACCAATTCGAGCCTTTTTAAGCACTCTGTCGGATAAGTCAGTAGCAATAATTTCACTGTTAATCGTTGTATCTTCCAGTTGCATAGCAATGGAAAAAGGCTCTTGCCCGGTTGAACAAGCCGCACACCATATGCGTAAATTGAAACTAGTATTACGCATTTCAGGTACAATGTGCGAACGCAAATATTCAAACGGATAAGTGTCACGAAACCACAGCGTTTCATTGGTCGTCATTCGATCAACAACTTCTTTTAATAGCACACTGCCTTGAATACTATTAATTTTATCCAATAGACTCGCCATTGAAGTGAGTCCTTTTTCCTGAATAAAATTACTTAATCGACTGACAACCAAATATTGCTTATTATCACCTAATAATATGCCGCTTTGTTTCTCAAGAATAATCTTGAATCTTTCATAATCTACTGTCGATATTTCCATGAATCAGGATCTTACTGTTAATCTTCTAAGTCCATCCGCTTTTGCACGGCTTCGGCCAGTTCATCTGGATTAAATTTGGGAATAAAATCATTGGCGCCAACTTTTTGCACCATCGCTTCATTAAACACACCACTCAGCGAAGTATGTAACATAACCCACATATGACTGAGCTTTTCATTTGCCCGTATTTCTGCTGTTAATGTATAACCATCCATTTCAGGCATTTCAATATCAGAAATCAGTAACAATACCTCATCATCGAGTCTCTTTCCATCATTTACAATGCCTTCCAGAAAATCCAATGCTTCTCTTCCGTCTTTACACATTTTGGTTTTAAAACCAAGCTGTTCGATCGTGCGTTTTATTTGTCCTCTGGCAACCGCCGAATCATCAGCGATTAACACGACGCGATCTTTAGGTGCTTTACCTGCATTTTTATCAACCAAATCCTGACTAACCATTGCATCATTCGGTGTAATTTCAGCCAGAACTTTTTCCACGTCAATAATTTCAACAATTTCTCCATCAATATCAGTTACCGCAGTCAAATAACTTGACTTACCAGCACCTTTGGGCGGTGGATGAATATCACTCCAATTCATATTGACGATTCGTTCAACCGACTTAACTAAAAAGCCCTGCACTTTTCGATTATATTCTGCAATCACAACAAAGCACTGTGAGACATCACCTAACGAAGGTCCGCCTACAGCCAAACTTAAATCAATTACCGAAATCGTCGCCCCACGAATGTGTGCAACGCCTCGTACAACAGGATTACGTTGTGGTAATTCTGTCAGTTCAGGACACTGCAAAACTTCGCGTACCTTAAAAACATTGATACCGTAAACCTGTTTACCGCGTAATTTAAATAGCAACAACTCCAATCGATTTTGACCGACCATCTGAGTGCGCTGATTAACAGAATCAAGAATACTCGACATTTCAAACCCACCTGAATAAAAACATATAAAAGGACTACGGCACAGTAATTGCTTATTGAGAGTTAAAGATTTTTAATCCGAAAAGTAAGACTGGATAAAATGCCTTAACGATTAATTAACGACCAAAACCCTTAGTGTGATGCAATAAGTATAGTCAAGATTCGAAAAACAACAGGAAAATCATGAAATTAATTAACAATTCCAATTCCACCGTTTGCATTAAAAAGGGCTTGATTATTAAGCAGTTGATTTCAACTCTTTATTTTTGTTTACTCATTTTTATACCTTTTATGACTAACGCAACCTCGTCGAATATCCAATCGATTGAAGAAATTCAAAATGCGGCAAAAAAATTCCTTGAGGAAATGCCGCTTGCTGCCGATAACCCCAATGTTGAGATTGAAGTTGGAGCAATTGATTCCAGACTGAGATTGGTAAAGTGTGAGCAACCACTGGATATTTTTCTGCCTCAAGGTGTACGCCACCGAGGAAAAACCAGCGTAGCTGTTCATTGCCAATCGCCAGTTGCCTGGAAAATTATTATTCCAGCAACCATTACTCAATACCAGATGGCGTGGGTCGTAACACACCGAGTGTCACCCGGCGAGTTACTGACAATGCAGGATATTCAACTGCAAAAAGTTAAAACTCCTCATCACCAGCGCCAGCCACTGTTAAATAAGGACAAAATACTAAGTGCCAATCCTCGTCGGATGATGCGTAAAGGAAGTATTATTTATCAGGACAGTCTTTGCCTGGTATGTCGGGGAGAAACGGTTTCTGTCAGTGCAGATAATGAATTTTTTAGTATTTCGGTGGAAGGAGTCGCGTTGAGTGATGCCATTTTAGGTGAAACTGCTCAGATCAGAAATGCCAAGTCAATGCAAACATTTAGTGCGCAAGTGACAGGCAAAAATCAACTGAGCGTCAATATTACAGGGTCAAATTAAACGATGGTAATGGATATTAAAAGTCTGGTTCCCGGACAAACAAAAGCCAATCTTGGTAAAGCCGATAAAACCAAGAAAAAGACCACAACCGACGCAACTAGCGCCAGCGGTATGTCTGATGCAATAGATACCGACGATTCTGTGAGTTTAAACAAGGCCAGCCAAATTAATCAGCTCGTTGCTCAAATGAAAAGCTGGCCAGCCGCCGATCAAAACCGCATTGCTCCCGTAAAAGAAAAAGTGACCACCGGAAAGTATGAAATCGAATATGAACGCGTTGCCGATAAAATGCTCGATTTTGAAAGTAATTATTATGGCTACTAATTCCTTTGTTCGATAAATCGATTGCTCCATAAATCGATTGTTTCATAAATCTGTTGTCCATAATACATTTATAACCATGCACAGGGTAAACTACCGATTCGCATTCGCGCAAATCATTGAACGATTGTTATCGCAGTTTCACTTTGTTGGTTGCAAGATAAATGAATTATGGTTAAGTACGATTTAACTGATAATCTATGCAAGACCTATTATTATTTTGTCTTTGAATTACCGCAAAGCGACAGGTAATCGCCACCCTAAATCAACCGATTAATCACTATTTGAATGCACTCAGTTTTGAATGCACTCAGTTTCAAATTCATTAAGTACAGTCATAGACAACAATTTAAAACCTGGTATGCACTTTGCTAATTAATTATTAACAGCCGATAAAAAAGACGCTATTTCATTGTCTACCGGCAATAAACGCTAGTATCGAAAATAAGTTGATGCCAGCTGATTAACACTGACAGTTAATTTAAAAGTGGAAAATCAGTGAAAATACCAGGAAAAACATTATGACCACACAACGTGCAACCATTCAAATCAGTAGCCCTGCCCCGCAACACATTGAGCAATTATGTCTTGCGGTTATGAATAGCTGGCTACAAGATTATCAGGCGCTGTTTGATGTTTTAAACAGTGAACAAGCTGCTTTGGAAAAACGTGACTTTAATACACTCAAACAAGTAATTGCCGATAAAAATGCCATCATAAAGAAAATAAACGGACAAAAGTTTCCCCCTTTTATCGATCACAAGGGACTGCAAATTACCAGCTTATCGGGACTGAAAAATTATTGTCAGAATCATCCATCGCTCAGCCAAAACTGGTCCAATCTGATGCAGTTAGTTGAAAAGTGCTGTTTAAAAAATGAGGTGAATGCCCGATTGATAGAATTAATCAGTGCATCGAGTCGCCGAGTTTTTAATATTATTAGAGGGATTGATCCTGATAATAATTTATATAATTCTCAAGGAGATCGAACAACAGTTCGTCATTTCAGTAATTCAATTTCAGCCTAAGCTAAATTTTTGTTCGATATTATCTGGTAAATTTATTGGCCAAATGGTATTTCAGTCACCTAGAGGCCAACCGCCCAACTTTTTCCAACGATTGACAATAAAGCAAAAAAGTTCTGCCGTTTTTTCTGTATCATAAAGTGCCGAATGTGCCTGCTGACTATCAAAGTCAATTTTTGCAGCTTCGCATGCCTTGGCCAATACAGTCTGACCTAAAGCCAGTCCCGACAAGGTTGCCGTATCAAATGTTGTAAAGGGATGAAATGGGTTCCGCTTAGAAGCCACACGATTGGTTGCTGCAACTAAAAATCCCATATCAAATCCCGGATTATGACCAACTAATACACTACGCTGACACTCTGCCGCTTTTTGTTCAGTACGCACCTGTGAAAATATTTGACTTAAGGCTTCTTTTTCGGACACGGCGCCACGTAATGGATTGGTTGGATCGATACCGTTGAAGTCAAGAGAAGCTTGTTCAATATTGGCTCCTTCAAACGGATGCACATGAAAATGTAAACGGCTTGCGGGTTTTAAATTACCTTGTCCATCAAACTGAAGAGTGACGGCAGCTATTTCGAGTAATGCATCAGTGCTGGCATTAAATCCGGCGGTTTCAATATCGATTACAACAGGAAAAAAACCTCTGAACCGGCGACTCATCATGGTCATGAGTGAATATCCTTAAGATAATTGAAGCTGAAAGTTGTCATACGGGAATCTTATTTTTTTAATTCTTTGCGATTCTATCACCAGTAGGCCATATAACCAACTACCACCTGAATAAATTAGTAACTTATTGAAAAACAACAACTATATAAAATTAAAATTTTGTTCAAAATATTTAAGTCGGTATTTTCAATGCCGATATAAAGCTTAGAACAAATTGGGAACAGTTAAATGAGATATCTGATAGATTATCGGAAAAGCAACGCCGGCGACCTTCAAGCGCAGCAACGTACCAACCTGGTTTGGCATGCACCATGGTTGTTACACACGCATTTCAATTTTTTAGGTGCGCTAACAATTTTCATATTGATATCTTTTAGTACACCGGTTTTTGCGGGCTTAAAATATTTTGAAGCCGATATTCATGATGCTAACTGGCAGTTTGAAGGTAATCCGCTTTCTTGTCGGCTGTCGCATGAAATCCCGTATTATGGTCAAGCAATGTTCTCTAAATCAGCAGGCAGCAAGCAGCAGCTCGGATTTTCTTTAAGCTATTTACGTCATCAACAGTTACCCACTAAAACGGCCTCTGTTCATGCTATTGCCCCCACCTGGCGACCAGATATTCCCAGTCGCGAATTAGGAGAGATTAAGATAACACCGGGGCCTTTTATTTTTGAAAATCGCGCAACCAGCAGCTGGCGACTATTATATGAATTAGAGTCGGGTCGCTATCCTACATTTAGCTATCAGGATTTAAACCAACAAGATGCTCAGGTATCAGTTGCCCTTTCTTCCGTTCGCTTTAAACCCGCTTATGAAAAATTTTTAGGTTGTATGGCACAGCTCATTAATTTTGATTTAGAACAAGTAAGTCGTTTGACGCTATACTTTGACTTTGATCGATTTACCATTCGCAAAAACTATCAAGAAAAGTTGCAAGCACTCGCAGCCTACGTTAAATATGATCCCAGCATTGAAGTCGTCATTATCAGCGCACATACCGATAGCAAAGGTTCACGCAGCTACAACTTTAAGCTGTCAGAAAATAGAGCAAATGCCGTTAAAAAAATACTTCAACTTGAGGGAGTTACTGATGATCGTTTTAAACTACTAGCCAATGGAGAACTTAAACCTGCAGCAACCAATCGTAGTAAAAAAGGTCGCGCGTTAAATCGCCGAGTCTATATTCGAATAGCCCAACAGTAATGTACATAAAAACAACTAAAAACGCAGCTTTGCGTCTGTTTCAAGGTCGTTGTACCAATCATTCACAAAGGCAATAACTTTATTGGCCGCTATTGGCCTTGAGAAGTAAAACCCCTGTATAAAATCACAATCAGACTCTTTAAAAAAATCAACTTGATATTGTTCTTCGACACCACAAGCAACCGTTTGAATATCAAATCCTTTAGCTATGGCAATAATTGATTGTAGTAGCTGACGCCCACCTTTTTCTTGATACTCATCCATAATAAATTTGCGATCAATTTTTAAAATATTTAACGGTATCGCTTGTAATATTTTAAGTGAAGAGTAGTCATGACCAAACTCATCAAGTGAAATTTTAACGCCAAGATGACTCAATTTTTCGAGTATTTGTATCGCCAATTTTTCATCTTTAATGACACAGCCTTCTGTAATTTCAAACTCCAAATTTTCCGCAGCTAATCCATAAAGTTGTAAATAATTTTCTACCAACTCAAGCATTCCTTCATTAAAAAGTTGGGTTGCCGAAATATTGATTGAAGCTCTGATTGAATGATATCCAGCATTTCGCCACTGAGCCAAGGCATGACAGACTTGATCAAAAATCCAGTTTCCAATTTCGCAAATTAAATTGGTTTCTTCTGCAACCCCCATAAATTCAGCCGCAGGAATCAAACCCGCTCCTGGGCTTTGCCAGCGGAGAAGCGCTTCAAAAGCCACTAACTCCCCAGTATGAATATTGACGCGAGGTTGAAATTGAACAATGAATTGCTCACTTTCAAGCCCTAACTTTAGATTTTTTTCAATCTCTGCTTTATGTAAAGCATGAACATTCATTTCACGTGTAAAATACTCAACCTGGTTAGCTCCCTGCTTATTGGCTTCTTTTAACGCAAAATTTGCATGTTTAAATAATACTTCGGGTTCATCACCATCTTGCGGATACATGGCTATACCAATATTGCCATTCAATTTAATATGATGCTGCTCAATAATAAAGGGCGTTGTAATTCGATCGATAATTCGATTGGCAATACGAAGCGCGTTTTCAGTTTTTTCAATATCAATTAATACAAATACAAATTCAACCCCAATTATTCGCGCAACCATGGTGAGATTAACCATTTCACTTTCATCACCAAGTGTATTCAGTTGATGGATATCTTCATTAATTTGGTTGTGCTTGATGATATCCCCCGCCCGAATAATTTTCTCAAGTTTTTTACCCATGACTTTAATTAATTTATCTCCAAATTCACTCCCTAAATTTTCATTAATCTCTCGAAAATTACGCAGCTCTAAATGCAGAATCGCAACCAGCTCACTTTTGCGTTTGGCTCTATCGAGTACGGGCGCCAGTTCCTTAATTAAAAACTCTTTATTAGGTAATCCTGTCAGTCGATCAAAATAAGCCAGTTTTTCCAGTGATTTTTTTTGAATCGCATAATTATTGCGCATTACCAACACAGACTCTAATAACTGTTCTATTTCATCTGTTTCAGGGATTAATCCATCTATGGGAATGGGATCCGCTTTGGCAAAATCTCGAATAAACTGGTTGAGATACTCAAGTTTTAACACCAGTAAGCGCTGCAATCGAATTCGATATACCCAAATGAATCCCCCCAAAGTGATCAAATTCATAACAACCAATAAGACTAATATCAGTTGATTATTAATCACCAAATCAGTAATGGTCAGATTTTGTGGGTTTGCAAAAAATAGAAAATAACCCAACACAACAGCCACTTGAGTCAAGATAATTAACAGAATGAATGGAATATAAACTAAAGTCAGTTTATCTTTTAGTCGCACAAGAACTCCCACACCCATTAGTTATTTGTGAAGTTTGATTATTTAAGAAATAAATTGGGTGGTGATAAAACAAGCATAGTTGATATCAATAAAAAATGATCATTCTGATAACAAATAATTCAAATATTGAATAAACAAAAAAGACACTCAGTGATGACTCACGCGATTTGAGCAAAGATAAGCAAAATTATCAGGCCTGAATAAGTTTGCACCTCGCATGGGCAAAGCTGCTAACCCATGCGTTTGGCTTGATAAATAAACTCTGAAGGGGAAAGACCAAACTCAATTTTAAAACAACGACAAAAATAACTGAGTGAAGAAAATCCAACAGCAAACGCTACGGTATTGATACGCTGTCCTTCTAGTAAAAGCGATTTAGACTTTTTTAATCGATAAAAACGAATGTATTCCGTCGGCGTCATATCCATAATCACTTTGAGTTTACGGTTGAATTGACGCTCACTAATTGCCAGCTTTTTAGCCAGATCTTTTACTTTAAGCTCAGTACTGGCGTACATATCTTTCAGTACATTATCAACCGCTGCCATAAAATTGGCATATTGATCGCTGAGTAAATCGCCACGTGCTTCTGCGCTAAAGCTCGCTTCATTTTCTCTATTAACATCATTAATTAACTGATGTATCAATTCAGAGCTTTTAATATTTAATAGCAGATTATCAATATTCGATTGCCCATCAGCCTCTGTTGCTGAAATATTTTGGAGTTGTTGCAACAGGTCAGGTAATAATCGTTTATCTAGCGCTAAAGGCTTGATATTCAGCAAATAAATTGATTGTTTGTTAGTGTTATCTGGTGAAGGGTCCTTAATTTGGTCGATAACTTCATCCAGGTTGACAAGTAGGTAATTTCCAGATTTTTGTTCCATTTTCCCCAATCTTCCTAATTTTAAAATTTAGTACAGCCCCATAAAGCATTAATAATGCCAGAATAATCCATTTCACTTTTTAAATATCTAAGACTTTGATTATTATTGTTTTTATTTTAATTATTATATTAATGACTTAGTTTGGCGGCTATCTTATACTAATTAATATTATCATTAAAGATATTAAAATAACTTTTTTGATATCTCAAAAACGTGTAGATTTCTCTTAATCCAACAATTACCACTATTCATCATATAAACAACTACTTATATAAGTAGCAATATACCCAAACTTAGCGTATCATTTTCATAGAACAGTCAGGCAGCTGAGCAATCATTGATGAGTAGAGACCTAATCACTGGCAAAGTTAACAAGTCCCGGGCAACCATTGAGAATATTGATCACCGATTTTCTCGTTTAACTAAAATTCCAATTACCGACAACTGGTGGCATGAAAACGATCAGTCTTCAGATATTACTGAACTGATCAAAGAACGATCCAAATCGATAATTTCGGTTAATCAATCTCCCGATGTACCATTTGAACAAAGTATTAATCCTTATCGAGGCTGTGAACATGGTTGCGTATATTGCTATGCAAGACCGAGCCACGCCTATTGGGATCTTTCACCGGGATATGATTTTGAATCAAAAATAATCTACAAAGAAAATGCGGTTGAACTACTCGAGAAAAAACTTCGCAGTCGCTCGTATCAATGTAAACCCATTACCATTGGCGCCAATACCGATGCCTATCAACCTATTGAAAAAAAACTCCGTCTTACCCGCAGTTTACTGGAAACCCTACTCAAATATAATCACCCTGTTCACCTGATCACCAAAGGACAGGGAATTATTCGCGATTTGGACATTCTTGCACTACTAGCCCAAAATAATCTGGTTTCAGTTGGTATAAGTCTGACAACCTTAGATAACTCATTAAAAACCATTTTAGAGCCGCGTGCCGCTTCTCCATCTACTCGGCTATCCATCATCTCCAAATTATCAGACTGCGGTGTACCGGTTTCTGTATTGGTGGCCCCTATAATACCAGCCATTAATGATTGTGAAATTGAATCAATTTTAACCGCAGCCAAAGAGAACGGCGCAAAAAATGCGGCCTACATCATGCTTAGGTTGCCACATGAGGTGCAAACCATTTTTATACGTTGGCTAGAACGTCATTACCCACTGCGTAAACAAAAAGTCCTAAACTATCTAAATGAATTAAGAAAAGGTCAACTTAATTCCAATCAGTTTGGTAGCAGAATGACAGGAGAAGGCATATTTGCCGATACTATCAAACAACGATTTGAACTCAGCTGTAAAAAACTGCGTTTAATCCATACACGCGAAGCACCAAGCCAGCTAAATACTGAGCTTTTTTCAAAAGGAAATGATCAGCAGTTAAAATTATTTTAATGACTTAACTAATGACAACAAAGGTTATTGTATCAATCAATTATTTCATCTGATTTTAAAGTTGATATACTAACATTTCTCCCAATCATTCCGGTTGTTGATTACAGGGGCAATATGAGCTCAATAATTTCAATAAAAAACTTAAATAAAACTTATGACTCAGGTTTCCAAGCGCTTAAAAATATTAATCTCGATATTAAACGAGGTGAAATTTTTGCCCTGCTTGGACCTAATGGTGCGGGAAAAACCACATTAATTGGTTCTATTTGCGGTATTGTTAATCCAACTTCAGGGCAAATTATTGCCGACGGTCATGACATTCAAAAATTCTTTCGTCAGGCACGTGAAAAAATTGGCCTAGTACCACAAGAGTTAACGACAGAAGCCTTCGAAAGTGTTAAAGCCACTGTCACATTCAGTCGTGGTTTATTTGGTAAACCAGATAACCCCGCTTACATTGAATCCTTATTAAAGCAATTATCGCTATGGGATAAAAAGAATTCGCGAATGATGGCACTTTCAGGTGGAATGAAACGGCGCGTGATGATTGCCAAAGCACTCTCGCACGAACCCAGTATTTTATTTTTAGATGAACCAACGGCAGGTGTTGATGTTGAATTACGCCGAGATATGTGGGAAATGGTCAGGCAACTTCGCGACCAAGGCGCAACGATTATTCTGACCACTCACTATATTGAAGAAGCCGAAGAAATGGCTGACAGAATAGGCGTAATAAATAAAGGTGAGATCATTCTGGTTGAAGAAAAAGAACAACTTATGCGTCAGTTAGGTAAACGTCAGTTAACCTTACACCTGCAAACCCCCATTGCTGCAATTCCGAATGAACTAAGTCATTTACCCTTGAGTCTGAATAATCATGGTCAAGAATTAACTTATACTTTTGATACACAAAGTGAACACACGGGTATTGCCGAACTATTAAAACAGCTTAGTCGACACGGTATCGATTTTAAAGATCTTAACTCCACCCAAAATTCACTCGAAGATATTTTTGTTAATCTCGTCAGGTCAAATACATGAATTTTTACGCCATAAAAGCCATCTATAAGTTCGAAATGGCGCGTACTGCACGCACATTAATGCAAAGCATTGCCTCGCCAGTTTTGTCTACTTCACTTTATTTTATTGTTTTTGGTGCAGCAATTGGTTCAAGAATGGGTGATATTAATGGTATCAGTTACGGTGCATTTATTATTCCCGGTCTTGTTATGTTGGCACTTCTCAGTGAAAGTATTTCTAATGCCTCATTTGGAATATTTTTCCCTAAATTCTCTGGTACCATTTACGAAGTTTTATCGGCGCCGATTTCTTTTGTTGAAATTGTCTTGGGCTATGTTGGTGCGGCAGCGAGTAAATCTATCATTCTTGGGTTATTAATTTTATTAACCGCAAGATTTTTTGTTGATTATCATATTGCTCATCCTTTTTGGATGATTGGCTTTCTGGTTTTAACCGCAATAACCTTTAGCCTGTTTGGGTTTATTATTGGAATTTGGGCTGACAACTTTCAAAAATTACAAGTTATCCCGTTAATGGTCATTACGCCACTTACATTTCTTGGCGGCAGCTTTTACTCGATTAGTATGCTACCACCACTATGGCAAAAAATTACTTTGTTTAACCCGGTTGTTTATTTAATCAATGGCTTTCGCTGGAGCTTTTACGATGTAGCAGATGTTGAAGTTGAAATCAGTGTCGGTATGACATTTATGTTTATGTTAATTTGCTTGGGTATTATCTGGTGGATATTTAAAACCGGTTATCGACTACGCCAATAAGGCTAGCTTGAAGCTCTAAGTTCTAAGTTTTAAGTTTTAAGTTTTAAATAATAAGTTTAATCCGTATTTATAAAATCACTTTTACAATGGTGAGCCAAAGATACATCATTGACTCATCATTGTTTTGAACGACCAAGTTAATTTTTAATAAATTCTGATAAATTTCGATAATATGCGTCATGATCCGAGATATCATTGTGCATCGCTTCTGGGATAACAACATAGCTTAACTGCTGCTCAGAAAACTCACTGGCCAAAGCTTCGGTTCTTTCTCGAGGAATCACTTCATCTTGCTCAGCAGCAATAATCAATACCGGTTTATGAATATTTTTAGCCCGTTCATTAGACCGATATTTGTCACGTAATAAAAATTTTACTGGGAAAAAAGGAAATTTTTCTTGTGCTACATTTTCAATACTGTCGAAAGGCGTTATTAAAATCAGTTTCTCAATATTTCTTTGTGTCGCCAGATAGGTAGCCACACCACTCCCTAAACTTCGTCCTAAAACATGAATTTGTTTATGCTTATTCTTAATATAATCATATACGGCAAGCGCATCATGATAGTTATGTTTTTCGCTTACCATGCCAGTACTACCACCATAGCCACGATAGTTTAGTAAATATACTGTCACATCGGCTAATTGCGTTTGCAATTCTCCAGCACTTTGCGCAACGACTTCAGCATTACCGCCAAAATAAATTAATGCCTGTTGACGTTCTGGATTCACAGTAATCAGTTTGACAACATCTTGCCCTGATTTTAATAACGTTTCAGCAAACGAATGTTGAATTTTTGACGTTGGAAAATACAACAGTTGACGCTGAAACAAGTAGAGTAAAGCACAAATTGCCAAATAAAAAATAATTACAACCACTAATAATTTCATAGGGCGCCCATAAATCAGCATAAAATTTAAGTATTAAGTTTATCAATAACCCTAGCATAACGATAAACACCAATACAACCAATTATCAATGCAATCAATCACTCATGATCACACTTGCAATATCAACAAGTGTAATCAATTTTTTTTATCTGTTACGAATTATTTAACAAATGGCAAGACTTTAAATCACATTGTTATAGGCGACATTGATCATTTAAATATTTTTGTACTATCTAGTGAAACTGACTTTTCGCCCTTAGGACAATACGCTACTTTTTACTCCATTAGTTTTTATTTCGTTATTTTTTATTTTGATTGATTCGCTGATTTATCCGTATCAACTGATATTGGAGCATGAGTCTCGGTTGATTGAGTCTCGGTTGATTGAGTGTCGGTTGAATTAGCAGAACGCTTAAACAGAAGCTTTCGTGATTCTCCAGGTACAGAAAAATAATCAATCGGACCCGCATGTAATTGAGCCGGAACCAGCTGAGGGACATGAATACCAATAATTTGTTGTGCCTTGATGATTTGTTGTACGATTTCGAGTCCCTCTTCACTTAAACCAAACCAGTATGGTGGAAAGGCAGTATCCGTTGGTATACTGTCAAAAAATGTTTGAAAAGGTCGATAATGTTGCTTATCCGGATCAGCGTCGCCCATATGAACAATCCTGACTCCCTTATCTAATGCAACAAAAAAGAGTAGGTTTTGCACATTGGCTCGACCGGGCCATCCAGCGTGTGGAATTCTTAGTGCATGTACATTCAATTCATCTGCAACATAATTAGTTGGGGCATCACCAAATGCTAAATCAACCGATGTGATTTGTGTTTTAATCGCTTGATAGTTAGCCGTTTTCTGTAACATAGATACAGCTTGTGAAGGTGCAAATAGTTTAACGTGTGAATATTTTTTCAAGTAAACACTCACGGCTTTGGCATCAAAGTGATCTTCATGGGCATGACTGATAAAAATGGCACTGACGTTATCATAGGGCGGCTGGTTATTCATTACCGCTTGCTTGATTTTTTCGGGTACTAGGGTATAAATTTGATAGTTATTATGAAAAAAGGGATCAAATAATATTTTATGTTTTCCACTTTGCACAATAATGCCTTCGTTAGCCAAATAACGCGCTGTTGCAGTTAGTTCATGGGCGATGGAGAATTGAGCGCAAGCGATAAACAATAAAAAACTTACTATTTGCCGAATAATTATAAGCATGTATCATTCTCCGTAGTTATGAGTTTCGTTTTCGTTATTTGTATGAACAATCTATCTACGCGACAAGTTATCGTTAGCGGTAATATTAGCTTGAATGATTTGTACCTTTACCAATCCTATTCACCATTTACCTTTTTGTGCAATAATTATGATGAGTAAACAAGTACTTTTATTCCATTCTAAAGTTATCAGTGTAAAGTAGTCAGTTTAAAAATCAATCCGATTTGAAAAATTCAACCTATCGATAACGATTCATCGGGTACAGGTTTATGCATTGATTACTGGCTTGGTTTTACTTTTTTAAAGGCCGAGGAAATGACAAAATTCCCGTAGAAAAACCTGTACCTAATAAAATAACACTCGATGCCAATAGCGTTTCCAAAGTCAGTATTTCCGCAAGAAAAATAGCCCCCCAAATAACACCAAAAATTGGAATTAAAAAAGTAACGGTGGTGGAATTGGTCGGTCCGATTCGCCTTAATAGTCGAAAGTACATAATTTGGGCTAATCCGGTACAGACTATGCCTAACACAATAACATTAATCCAGCTTAGCAGAGATGGCGTTTGATTAGGCCAAAAATAAATCGCCAGCGGCATTAATAATAATGTCGATGCTAACAGGCTACCAAAAGATAAGCTTAGCGGATGAATATGTGACAAGCGCTGTTTGGCAAAGTTAGCAGTCATTCCATAACACGCAGCTGCCAAAAGTCCAGCAATAATAGCACCACTAGAATCACTCAAGTCAAACGAGACTTTTCCCCAAACCAGCATTACAACCCCACTAACACCAACAATGAGTCCAAATGTAGTCATGCGGGTTAATTGATATCGCCCCCAGATTACTGCAATAATTGTCGCAAATATAGGCGTTGTTGCATTGATAATTGAAGTAAATCCAGCAGTTAGATAAAGCGTTGCATAAGCCAGCAACGTAAATGGCATTGCTGAATTCAGCAAGCCCAAAAGCGCAAAGTCAGCAATATTTTCAGTGACGATTAATTGCTTCTTCCGATAAATAACAATCGGCAACAAAAATAGCACGGCTATCAAAATACGTGTAAAAATTAATGGAATTGCACCAAACTCAGGTGCCGCAACTCGCATAAATAAAAACGAAGCGCCCCAAATTGCGGCAAGCAAAGTCAAGTCAATAATATCCCTGAATTTCATTAATTATTTACTCCAACTCAAAACTTTCAATCACAACCAAGTCGATATTAATCAGCGGCTATACTTTCTTAGCTTCAAGGAAGCGCTACCCACAAAATTAAATCTCAATTAATTAGTACTTAAATCTCTATTTTAATTTGCTTGAGTGACGCCAGAATAACGCGTCGTCAAATTGTTAATAATTTCAGGACGAAATTAATTTAATTTTTCCAGCTTCTAATTCTAGCAATCGCTGTTTGCGCCAAAGTCCACCAGCATAGCCTGTCAATTTACCATCTTTGCCAAGTATACGATGACACGGAATAACAATTGCAATCCGATTATCAGCATTTGCTTTCGCTACAGCTCTCACCGCTTTTGGCCGTTCAATCACAGCGGCTTGCTGCTGATAACTACGCGACTGACCGTAAGGCACATCAATTAATGCTTGCCAAACTTCTCTTTGAAATACAGTTCCGGGCAAATCCAGCGGCACCGAAAAACGCTTTTGCTGTCCACAAAAATATTGGTGTAATTCTGTTGACAGTTGTTCGATAAATGGGTGAGTGCCTAAAACAAAACGTGACTTAAATAATTTTGCCAAGCGCTCAATTTGTATTTGCAATCTGATTCGGTCGGCAAATTCTAACAAACAAATACCTTGCTCAGAGGTCCCAGCTATCATAACACCTAACGGTGTTGGCAGGTAGGCAATCGTAATGGTATGTTGAAACTGATTAGTACCTGGGCTTTGACCAAACTGCTTTTTAAAAGCTTGATGAAATCCACTTAATGATTCGTAACCCGACTCAAAAGCAGTGCTGGTAACCTGAGCACGATTTGTTATTTTTTGTGCTGCAAAATCCAAGCGTTGTTCTCGCAAATAACATTGAAAAGTTACCCCATAATTTTGTTTAAACCAGCGCCGTACTCTAGCCGGATCAATACCCATTTTTTGAATTGACTCATCGGTCAATCTCAAATTAGGTTGCTCAGTACTAGTTGATAATTTAATTTGTTCGAGTAATGGTTTAATCCAATCAGGTATTTCACCTGCCGACTTTGTTGGCTGACAAATTTTACAAGGTCGAAATCCTTGGGCAACTGCTTGTTTGGCCGTTGCAAAATATTCAACATTAACCATTTTGGGCGTTTTGGCTCGACAAGTTGGCCGACAAAAAATACCCGTGGTTTTTACCGCAAAAACAAAAATGCCTTCAAACCGACTATCTTTATTCACTACGGCACGATACATCGTTTTTACTTGCGGTAATGATATGGTCATACGGTAATACTCCGTTCGCTCCAGTACAAAATGTACTCCTGATAGTACATCTTCTTGCTTAAGTAGTCGTCCCTGAAAAAAGAAAAACTCATCAATTTTCTCTCAAGGAAATGCACGTTGAAGCGCTTTTATCATTGAGTTTAACGCAACAAATCTCGTCAGGCGATTAA